>CAIWVZ010000001.1 GCA_903916245.1 uncultured Planctomycetota bacterium
CCGCAAAGGGAGGAGCGACTTATGTGCCGTGCATCAACTAACCCTTGACGCTGCCTTTTTGACGACAGCATGCGAGGCGACTCAAAGGGGCCGGGTAGACCGATTCGTCAATGGGTTACGGATGGCGTCCCAAGTCGAGTTCGGTGTACTTGGCGGAGGAGCCTTTCGCCTTGGCCACCGGATACTTCGCCGCGTTGAGCGCCATCTTTTCCTTGATGGCGGCGAAGAGGTCGATGCCGGTCACGTCGGCCAACTCGAAGAGGTAGACGGCGACATCCGCCATCTCGTGGGAAACGGCGGTTCGTCTTTCGGCGGCGATCTTGTGGCTTTCTTCGGTCGTGCACCATTGGAAGTGCTCGAGGAGTTCGGCCGCTTCGATCATCAGCGACGATGCCAGGTTCTTCGGACTATGGAACTGCATCCAATCGCGTTCATCGCGGAACCGGCGGATATCCGCCAACACGTCGTCGTAACTGCTCATGGCGGATAGTCTGCCATAGTGGTCATCCGCGTCGGGGCTTCCGATACTTGCGCAACGCGGTTTTTCGGAAGGGGCGGCGGTGTACGCTCTTCCCGGTTCGCGTCCTGCCGTTCACGGTGGGCATTTCCGAGGATCGGCAAACATGGGCATCATGACTTCAACGTTCCATCGAGTTCGGGACTCTGTCTCGATCCTTCGGCGCACGAGCGTGACGGCACGCGCGCTGATCGTCGCCACGACTTTGGTCGTATGCGGTGTCTCGGAGGCCCAGTCGGCGACGTCGCGCTACGAACTCGGCGTGCGGACGCGGGCGCTCGAACGCGCGTGGATGAACGGGGGCGCCGCCGGATTGGAACGGAGAAAGGCCGCGCTTCCGTTCATCGAATCCGCCGTGATGGGGTTCTTCTCGGGGAACTACGGTCAAGTGGGAATGACGCTCGCCGAAGCCCGCGGTCGACTCGACGGCGCGGAGGGTGCGAACCCGCTCGATCGGTTCAGTATGGCGGTGGTCCCTCGACTCGTCGATGTCACGCGTCCCGATGTGCTTCTCAACGTCGGCAGTTTCTACGACAACGGGTGGGCGGGAGATCTGACGCTCGTTGCGCGTTGGAAGGATCGTGAACTTGCGATCGTCCCGTCGTCGATGACCGCTCCGGTCGGGAACAAGTACCCCGAAGCCTTGACGCTGAAACTGGACGGATTGCCGAAGGACGAGGGCGATTACGACATCGACGTCGAACTGCGGTCGGGAACTCGATCACTCGTGCGGACGGTCCGTGTGTCTCGGGCACGCGCGCTCGACTCCCGACTTGCGGCGCTCGGTGCGGCCGAAGGGAAGACGGCGGAGATGCCCGCGATCGAAGCGACGTCCTTCCCGCGATGGTTGGCCACGCTTCGAGCGTGGGCGGGACTCCCCGCGGCGGAATCGCGTCCGACGCGACGTGCGGCGAGCGCCGAGACCGAGATTCGCGCGACGGAGTGGTTGGGATGGGCGGAGGACGCGCTGAAGCGCGGCGCGGGTGGCAAGGCTGCGCCACCGGGATCGGATGTGTGGATCGCCGTCGGCGAGCAGGGGAGGACCGCCGTCCGTATGAGCGTGCCTACGACGAAGCTCGGTGTCGCAGTTCCGTTGGTGTTGGCGCTGCATGGCGCGGGCGGCAGCGAGAGCATGTGGTTCGACGCGTACGGCGACGGAAAGATCGTCGAACTTTGTCGGACGCGCGGATGGCTCTTGGCGTCTCCGGGGATGTCGGGCGTAGGAGATCTGTCGTCGGTGGTCGATGCGATCGCCGAAAGGTGGCCCGTCGACCGCACGCGCATCTTGATCGTCGGCCACTCGATGGGGGCCGCCGCCGGGCAAGCGTTCCTACGAAGCAAGCCGAAGGCGGCGCGTGCGTTCGCGGCTCTCGGCGGGGGCTCGCGCATCAAGGACGCCGCACCGCTGAAGGCGCTGCCCGTGTTCGTCGGCGTCGGTGACCGCGACTTCGGTCGACGCGGGGGCGAGGCCCTGCACGCGTCGTTGGTTGCGGCGGGATCGACGTCGGCGGTTCTGCGCATCTATCCCACCTGTGAACACCTGATGGTGGTGCCCGATGCCCTTCCCGACGTCTTCGCCTGGTTCGATGCCCTTCCGGCTCTCAGGTAGTCGCCTGATCGGGTCAGCGAGAGGGACTTGAGGATTCTAGCGACAAGAACGACCAATCGAATCGAGGCGTCGATGGAACGCGGCGAGAACCGCCGCGTCGAGAAACAGCGGATTTCCCGAATGCATGCGTCGTGCCGCCGAGGACGCCTGCAAGGAACCGATGTGTCTCGCTTCGACCAACTCCAATAGAAGTTCAAGCCCCCACTTCACCTCGACGTCCGCTCGAATGCAGGCTCGACGGAGTGCTTTGTCGTTGGTGACGCACGTTAGACCTTCAACGGAGCATGTCATCAAACAGAGCCGATCGGTTAGGGAAAGACGACCCTCGGTCTCTTCTCCAGCCGAGCTGTAGTCGGATTCCAGAATGCGGATTCCCAATGCCGCGCATTCCGACTCATGAAACTGGTTCGACTCCTGCAGAACCGCCGTGAGGACATAAACCGGCGCAAGATTCCGAGCGACGATCCCTAGTAGTTCGACCTCGGCTTCTACGAAGTCGATTAGGACGTTGGCATCAAGGAGAAACCCCGCGCGCGGGGTCATGCGTCAGCCGTACCACGAGGAAGAGATGGATCGCATATCTCGGAGCGTGAGTCCGAGGATCTCAGCCCCCCTGGGCAAACTGATGTCTCCTCGTTCGACCGCCTTTCTGACCAAACCGGCGAGTCGGTCCTCTCGGAAGTCGCTTGCGGAGAGCTGATCGGGTTCGTTCCCGCGAAGGGCCGCCGGTGCGAGTTCTCTGAAACCAGTTTCGGTCGAGAGCAACTTCCCGGAGTCGATGGATGATCCCGATCCATGATTGCGTCGGTAGTGTTCGTGGAAGCGTTTCCACACGGATCGCCATTCGGCTGGAGTCGTCGCCAGTCGAGCCAATATGGTTCGGTAGCCGACGTGGAACATGCGCTTCAACTTGACGACACGTTCGACGAGGGGAAGGCCACTTGTGTCCCTCCATTCCTGCTGGAAGACCTCGTCGGGCATGAGAAACTCCGACGCGAACGCATCCGCTTCATGCTCGTGGGACGGATCCTCCGCGGTCGCTCGTACATCGTAGTCGTCGTGATGAAGGAGAAGATGTCCGAGCTCGTGTGCTGCGGTGAATATCCATCGTTCTACCGATACGCGGTCCCATGTGTTGACCACGATGGCGGGGCCGCCGTCCATCCGTCCGATCGACATGCCGAAAAAACTCTGCGTGGCGACGGGGATCGCGAACACCTTGATGCCCGCGCTGTCCAATAGACCGCAGATGTTCCGTATTGCCTCGCGGGGCGAGAGTTCGAGAGCGGCACGGGCGGCACGTGCTGTGGATTCGGGGTGGACGGAACCGGTTCTTGCGGATGCGGCGATCGTCGAAAGACGATACGGGCGTTGCGCTCCAACGAGAGCTTCGAGTTGGTTGTAGTCGGCAAGACGTCGACCTGCCTCCGCAACGATTTGGGAGCGGGACTTGAGAGCCGTCCGTGATCGGAAGCGCACCGATTTCAGAGTCGGTGCCGCCTCGACGAGATCCCGAGGTTGCACACGAAGTGCGGCGGCGATCGCCTCCAGAGTCCGACCGCGCGGTTGTACGCCGCCCTCTTCGATCTTTCGGTACGCACTTCGCGAGAGACCCGCGGCGGCGGCGGCGGCCGTTTGAGTCAGCCGCCTGGCGGCTCGGATGCGCCGGAGGTTCGCAGGGAGGTGCTCGATGCTCATGCTGACCACCTTTCACGGAAAAGTATACTATTTAACCATCAACGTCAAATAGCAGTGTTTTCCGATGGAGAAACCCCGGCCGACGAAGATCACTTCAGCGCGTACCACGCGCCGCGGCCGCTTCCGTGGCGCTCCAAGTGGTTTCTCTCGGTCAACTCGCGGAAGTGCGACTTCAGGGTGTTTCGACTCGCACCCGTCGACCGGATGGCATCCATCATGGTCACGCGTCCATGTCGCCGTGCGAACGCGTCGCTCTTGGTGATGATCGGCTCATGCCCCGTAATCGCACCCATTTGCACCCAAGTGTGGGCGGTTCATATCGAACTCGCCCCAATTGGGTGTCCCGCCGGGGTGGGCGTGGAGAGTCGGTAGCGAATCGCCCTGCGGACACCTGTATCTGCGGATCGAGAGGAGGCACTCGCGGCGACCTGCGAGTCGGCGGGTCGGCGGGTCGAATACGTCGCGCAGGGCTCTAGGTTCGGAGGATCTTGTCGAGGGTGCGGCCCTTCGCCAGTTCGTCGACGACTTTGTCGAGGAGCCGAATCTTGCGCATCAGCGGATCCGGGACGGCTTCGACGCGCACGCCGCACACCACGCCCGTGATCTTCGAGGCGTTCTTGTGGAGGCGAGCCTTCGCGAAGAAGTCGGCGAGCGTCGTCTCGGCGGCGATGTGCTTGTCGAGAGCCGCCTGGCTGTAACCCGTCAACCAACGGATGACGGTGTCGAGCTCGTCCTTGGTGCGACCCTTGCGCTCGATCTTGCCGATGTAGTGCGGATACACCGAAGCGAACGGCATATTGAAGATGCGTTGAAAGTTCGAGTCGGTCATTCGGTCCGCCGCCGATCGCGAGTATGGGTGCTTGTTTACGGAACACGGGACTCGCCGCGTCGCCGCAGCGCAAACTCAGGGAAGTTTTGCGCCGACCATCTTCGACACGACACCGCCGTCGGCGCGCGCCGCGATCTTCGGCTTGAGGATCGTCATCACCTTGCCGAGATCCTTCTTCGACGTGGCACCGGCTTCGGCGATCGCCGCGTCGATGAGCGCGACGAGTTCCGCTTCGGTCAGTTGTGCGGGCAGGAAGTTCTGAAGAACGGCGATCTCCGCCTTCTCGGCTTCGGCAATGTCCGCGCGGCCTTGGGCTTCG
>CAIWVZ010000002.1 GCA_903916245.1 uncultured Planctomycetota bacterium
CGGCGACGACACCTTCGAGGAGCATGCCCCCGTATCCGACCGCGTGCGCATCCGTTTCCTTGTCGAGTTGCTTCGACGTCGTTCCGGAACACACGAGACCGTGAAAACCCGAACACGCGCCGCAGGCGATGGTGATGAAAAGGAACGGCCATAGTTCCCCGACGCGCTCGCTCGACGCGCCGATCCACGCGGGCCACGTAATCGCGCCCTCACCGCGAAACCCTCCGATGACGATGCCGAGCAGCGACGCACCGAGCACCCCGTAAAGGAAGAACCCGCCGAGGAACCCGCGCGGCTGCAGCAGCGCCCATACGGGAACCACCGAAGCCACCGCGCAATAGGCGAGGATCACGTAGTTCCACGCCGTCCTCGTCTCTCCCATCCAAGAGGGCAAGACGACCGGCGCTTCCTGCCCCCACCAGATCGCGACGCCGACCAACGGCACGAAGACGCAGGCTGCGGGTCCCAATCGAATCCCGATCCGCAACGCGACACCGAGGAGGACGCCGACGAGCAAGTAAAGGAGGCTCGCGGTTGCGACCCCGCCTCCCGAAACGACACGTCCGCCTTCGAGCGGGAGGTCGTCGGTGAAGGCGCCTGCGGTGATATCCGTGAACGCCACGATCACGTAAACGAGAGCCAACCAGACGAAGGCGAGGAAATACCCGTAGGCGGGGCCCGGCATCACGTCGCGCACGATCGTCGCCACGGATTGCGCCTTGTTGCGAACGGATCCTACGAGCGACGCGAAATCGTGCATCGCGCCGATGAAGATCGATCCGACCACGATCCACACGAGCGCGGGCAACCAACCGAAGGCGATGGCCGCGGTGATCGGCCCGACGATCGGCCCCGCGGCCGCGATCGCCGAGAAGTGCTGTGCGAGCAGGTAGCCCCGCGACGTCGGAACGTAGTCTTCACCGTCGTTGACGACGTGTGCGGGAGTCACCACCGACGCGTCGAGACCGAACCACCGGGCCAACATTCCGCCGTAGGACCTGTACGCCACGACATAGATCAGCAGGACGAGCGCGAGGATTCCGAAGATCGCCATGATTCGACTTTAGGCCGTCGCGCACGTACCGTCAGCGTCGGCGACGTGCATGAAAATGGCCGATTTCCCCGTGAGGAAACCGGCCGTGAAATCGAGGAAGGGGCGGGATCTCACTCGTCGTCTTCGTCCTCTTCGTCTTCGTCGTCGTCCCAATCATCGTCGTCGTCATCGTCGTCGATGTCGTCTTCTTCTTCCTCGTCTTCGTCGTCATCCCAATCATCGTCGTCATCGTCGTCGACGTCGTCATCTTCGTCGTCTTGGATGATGTCGCCGTCTTCGTCGACTTCGGACATGCCGTCCTTGTCTTCGTCGACTTCGTCTTCGGGATCATCGTTGTCGTCCGGATCGGTGGCCTTCCGGCGAGGCATGTCGAACACGGTGGGGGCCGTCCCGTCGAGGACGGTTTCCTCAATCATTTCGGTGGCGAGCGTCATGGCAACGGGGAGCATACTCGGGGATTCGACTCCGCTCAAAGGAGAATCGCCGGACCCGCATCGGGGCAAAGGCGCGTGCATCAAGCACTTATCGCCGCCGATCAACCTCGACGTCTTGACGCCCGTGCGATTCGCGCTAGTCCGCCGATGGGGCGGGCGGGTGGAAAAGCCGTCGCTCGATGGACAGACGCGAACGAATCCGTGTAGCATCCCGCCGATGACGGGCCGCCCGAGTGCGCGGCTCGTGGGATTCGGATGCCCATGGAGTTCACAACGTGAAGAAGTCTTTCTTGCCCGCCGCAATCGCGGTCTTGTCCTCGCTTGCCGCCGCCCAGACGGTGGAATACACGCAGACCTTGGTTCCGGGCTACAACACGTCGGTCCTCGGATCGACGTCCGGAAATTACACGGCGGTCGCGAACGTCCGCTCGCAGTTCCTCTACGACTCCTCGCTGTTCGCGGCGCAGGGCCCCATGACGATCAAGAAGGTCGCGTGGCGTTTCATTCCGAGCGCGAGCACGCCGACGGTACCCTACTCGTGGCCGACGACCACGCTCTCCTCGCTGCGACTCGGCTTCTCGACGTCCCCGTCGAACGCCACCACCCCTTCTTCGACCTTCGCCACCAACCAAGGCGGCGACTTCACCGTCGGCTACAACGGATCCTTCACGGTTCCGGCCGGAACGGCGACGCCGGGTGACGGAACGGGCTGGATCGAAGTCACGCTGACGACGCCGATCAACTACAACCCGGCGAGCGGATCGGACCTCTGCATCGATTGGCAGAAGTGTGGGACCGCCATCACCGGCACGAACGTGGACTGCTCGTCGGCGACCACCGCGCTGACGCGCGCCGTTCGTTCGACGACGACGACGGCCTGTACGACGGCGACGACGGGCACCGTGAGCGCGTTCGTTCCGGTCCTCCGCATCGTGTACGATGCGGCACCGGCCTACATCGCGTCCGCGTCGGTGTCTCCCGCGTACGGCCTCAACGGAACTAATATGCTGGTGACCTGCGCCGTGACGAACAACGTCCCGACCCCGGGCGACGGCGTTCCTTCGACGTCCGTCACGATGAACACGACCAACATCGGGGGCGCGCCGGGCCAAATCATGTACGACGACGGCACGAACGGCGACGTCACGGCGGGCGACAACATTTGGTCGCTGACCGTAGTTCCGAACGTGGCGGCGGGCGGCACGTACGTCTGTCCGATTTCGGTGACGGGCGCCTACCTCCCGACGACGGCGAACGCCAACGTCAACATCTATACGGTGGCGAACGACATCCCGAGCGGCGCGATCGCGCTGTCGATCGGCAGCAAC
>CAIWVZ010000003.1 GCA_903916245.1 uncultured Planctomycetota bacterium
ACCGAGAACCGCAAGAGGTCGCGATCGGGATGGCGGATATCCACCTTGCACCGATAGGCGGTGTCGTCCCCTTCCTTGACTTCGACGGTGTAGTGCAGCCGCGCCCCCTGTCCGAGAGCGACGCCGACCAGAATCCAAACGACGCACAGCGAGCGGAAAAGACGCATGGCGGGATCATAGCGAAGCCGTGACGGGGCGGACCGCGCCGCCTAGGTCGCTCGCGTCGGGGCGTACAGCGGTCGGGCCTCGTATCATGCACCCATGATCCGCAAGGCCCTTCTCGTCGTGTTCGCGTTCGTTTCGCTCGTCGTCGCGCAGGACTCGCGCCCCGCGCTGACGGGTTCCCTCGACACGGTGAAGGGCGTCCGCGTGCTCCGCCTTTCGGGCACCCCGCGCGAGATGGGCCTGACGCACGGCTGGCTCATGGCCGAAGAAATCCTCGACGGCTTCGACGCCTATCTCCTCAAGAACCCGCTCGTCGGCGGTGCGAAGGGCTACACCTCGCGCGTTCTTCCGATGGTCGAGAAGAGCATGTCGTGGTCGCCGGAAGAAGTCGCCGAACTCGAGGGCATCATCGAAGGGATGACCGCGAAACTCGGCGACGCGATGATGCAGAAGGGGCTCGATCGCAAGTTCGACCTTCGCGATCTGAAGGCCCTGAACTCCTACGGCGACTGGTACATGTTCGCGTGCGCCGCGGTTTCCGTGTGGGGAGACCTGACGCCGGACGGCGGAACCATCACCGCACGCAACTTCGACTTCCCGCCCGCGCCCGTGCTCTACCGCACGCAGATGCTTTTGGCCTACGCGCCGAAGGAAGCCGGTCGCAAGCGTTGGGTGACCGTCGGATTTCCGGGACTCATCGGCGTCATCTCCGGCATGAACGAAGACGGCGTCGGGATCTTCGTCCACGACGTCAATCCGAAGGACCGCAAGATGGGAGCGACGGGCGTGCGCTCACGATTGTTGGCGCTACGCGAAGCGCTTGAAATCTCCAGTGCACAGGGCGCTCCGCAGCGGGTGAACGACGTCCTCAAAGGACTCACGTCGTGGATGGGCAACAACATCCACGTGACGTCGCCGTTCGACGGCACGCATGTCCCCGCCGCCGTCATCGAATACGACGGCGACGAAACCGACGGCGAAGGTGTCACCTTCCGCCTCCCCGACCCGAAGGACACGTGGGTCGTTTGCACCAACCACTACCGCGTGCGTTCGACGCCGCGCAAGTGCGTGCGCTACGGCACCGCGGTCCAAACGTTGGGAACGCTCGCCGAAACCAAGTCGAAGATGGACGGCAAGGCGGCTCGCGAACTCATGTCGAAGATGACGCAGAGAAACCCGTTCTCGACGACGCTTCACACCGTCATCTTCTACCCGTCGCAGAAGGCTTTCGACCTCGCGCTGTCGACGCAGAAGACCCACTGCACCGACGTCGAGGCCATCCGCTTCGGCCTCGACGAACTGCTTCCGCCCCGCGCGCCCTGAGCGCGCGCGGCGCGGCCGCACCTAAGAAACTTTAGTAAACACCCGCCGGGATCGACGGCGTCGTGCCGTTGCTCTTCGTGCCGTTCCACGATTGGATGGCCCAGCGTCCGTTGCCAGCCGAGCCTGAAGGACTTGAACCTCCTGCGACAAGCGCCGCCGCACCGCTGACCAACACGTTGTCCTGCGATGCCAACTTGATGCCGCCACCACTGCCACAGCCGTCGGTGGTGTTATAGTGACCTCCTCCACGAGCATCGATGGTCCCCGAAACCGCGAGGATGGCACCCGCCCGAAACTCCACGGCCCCTCCTCCAGATGCACCGGGTACTAGTCCATAGCCGGAAGAAACACCTAAGGGAAACCGACCCATCCCGCCCGATCCAGCGGTGAGCGGCTCCAACTCTGCCGTTCCGTAAACTACCGGAATCAACGGCTGAAGTTCTGCTAAGCTCGATGACTGCGTTCCATGAGCGGCTCCAAATCCTGCATAGAGGAGAGACGAAGCGATGTTATTCGCGAATTGTTGAGCGGACGACATCGTCGGGTTTTGCGCATAGAACAATGTGGAAAGGGCATAGTGGGCGGCCACGTACGCCCCTGCGTTAGCTGATCCACCACCATTCCCTGAAAGACCGAGCGCGTCACCCGTAGGTAGG
>CAIWVZ010000004.1 GCA_903916245.1 uncultured Planctomycetota bacterium
GGCGGACTCCGTCTTGAGTGCGGCGAACAGTCGACGCGTTTCCGGGTGGGAGGGTGTGCCGACCACGCGTTCCGTCGGACCGGATTCGACGACGGCGCCGTCGTGAAGGACGGCGACGCGATCCGCGACCGCGCACACGACGCCGAGATCGTGGGAGATGAGCAGGACCGAAAGGCCGCGTTCCTTCGCGAGGTTCGACAGAAGTCGGAGGAACTGGGCGGCCACGGTCACGTCGAGAGCCGTCGTGGGTTCGTCCGCGACCAAAAGTTTGGGATCGCCCGCCAACGCCATCGCGATGGCCACGCGCTGGCAAAGGCCGCCGGAAAGTTCATGCGGCCACGCGGAGAGGCGGCGTTCCGGATCGGTGACTCCGAGGTCTTCGAGAAGTCCGATCGCCGCCGCGCGTCGCGACGCTTCGGGAACTCCGGCGATCTCGAGGGACTCTTCGAGTTGGGCTCCGATCCGTAGGTGCGGCGCG
The DNA here is from genome assembly GCA_903916245.1 of uncultured Planctomycetota bacterium. Classification (GTDB taxonomy): domain Bacteria; phylum Planctomycetota; family CAIWVZ01; genus CAIWVZ01. Next base: position 479 of record CAIWVZ010000004.1, read on the forward strand.
AGCGAGGCCCGCGGATCCTGGAAGATGCAGCCGATGCCGCGACCGAGAAAGCGGCGAGCCCCCGATTCGAGCAGCGGGGCGTCGAGGAACGTCGCCGTCTTCGCGCTCACGACCGCTTGGGTCGGAAGCAATCCGAGGACGCCGAGCACGGCGGTCGTCTTTCCCGATCCCGACGCGCCCATGAGCGCGAGCGTCTCACCGGCCGCGACGTCCAGCGACAAACCCGCGACGACCCGTCGAGAGCCGAAGCGGACGTCGAGATCGCGAATGGATAGAAGCGTCATGGGCGCGGCAGCCTCGGGTCGGCGGCGTCGCGCACGGCGTCGCCGAGCACGTTGAGCGCCAAGAGGAGCAGGGCGAGGGCGATCCCGGGAACGAGAAGCAGGTGGACTCGCGGATCGACCGGATTGAACGCGGCGAACCCCGAGCGTGCGAGCGTTCCCAACGACAGGTCCGGTGCCTCGACGCCCATGCCGAGGAAGGAGAGGAACGATTCGAAGAGAAGAATGCGGGGGACCGTCAGACTCAACGCGACGATCATGACGGGAACGAGGTTCGGGAGCAGATGGCGGAACACGATGCGTGGTTCCGACATGCCGAGAGCGCGGCTCGCGTCGATGAACGCTCCGGTGCGAAGAGCGAGCGCCGAGGCGCGAACGAGGCGAGCCATCGTGATCCACGAAACCATGCCGAGCGTGGCGAAGAAGACCACCACCTTCGCGGAGGGATCGGTGATGCCGGAGGCCCGAAGGAAGGCGACCGCGAAAATCACGATGAAAACGACCGGAACCGAATCCGCGAGGTCCACGAGGCGCATGACGATCGCGTCGGTGCGTCCCGCCTTCCAACCCGAGAAGGCCCCCACGGTCGTTCCGATCAGCAACGTCACGATCGCGGCGACCGCGGCCGCGGCGAGCGAAAGACGGAATCCGCGCACCGTCCGCGACAGAAGACAACGTCCGAGTTCGTCCGTGCCGAGAAGGGGAGCGATCACCGTGTCGCCGAAGAGGGCGCGACGCATCGCGGGCGCGAGTCCCGGTGCCGCGGCGAGGCGGGCCGCACCCTCGGCGGACAAGGTTGTGGTCGCCGGAGCGAGACGCGGCGCCGCGAAGCGTCGACTCGTGTCGACGGCCCCCGGGTCCGCGAGCGGGAGCACGTCGGCTCCCATCGCGACGAGAGTCAGGATCAGAAGGAGGCCCGCCGCGATACGCGCGGACGTGTCCTTGAAGAGGATCGCCACCGGTCCGTCGGAGCGGCTCACGGTTTGATCCTCGGGTCGAGCGCGGCATGGGCCGCGTCGGCCAAGAGATTGAACAGCGACACGAGCACCGTGTAGATGATCACGGCACCGAGTGCGAGCGGGTAGTCGCGGTTCATGGCCGCGGAAACGAAGTGCGTTCCCATGCCGGGGATGGCCGCCATGGATTCGATGACGAGCGAACCCGTGAGCACGGTCGCGGCCGCGGGGCCGAGGTAGGCGACGGTCGGTCCGAGTGCGCCCGGGAGCGCGTGGACGAACAGGACGCGTGCGGGGCCGAGTCCTTTCGCGCGCGCCGTGCGGACGTGGTCTTTCGGCAGTTCGACCAAGAGCCCCGTCCGCACGAGGCGCGCGAGCGCCGCGGCGACCGGAAGCGACAACGCCAACGCCGGAAGCACGGCGTGTTTCCACGTGCCGAAGCCCGCCGGCGGGAACCACCCGAGTCCGAAGGAGAACAGCGCGATCAGGGCCGTGGCGACGAGGAAGTTGGGAATCGCGAGACCGAGGCTGGACACGACGCGAACGACCGGATCGATCCAGGATCCGCGCCGAAGCGCCGCGACGATTCCCGCGGGAACGCCGAGCAGGACGGCGAACAGGAGTGCGAGGGCGCCGAGCGCCGCCGACACCGGGAGTCCCGAAAGGAGGATGTCGGTGGCATCCGCGTCGCGCCACGCCATCGACGGACCGAAATCGAAGCGCAGGGCCCCCGCGAGAGAGTCCAACCACGATTCGAGGAGCGGGCGATCGAGCCGGTACCGCGCGGCGAGTTCCGCGCGGACCACCGGGTCCATACGCGGGTCCGTATCGAACGGTCCTCCGGGTGTGGCGCGCATCAGCGCGAAGGCCGCCGCATGAACCACGATCACCGTCGGGACGACGAGCGCGAGGCGACGAAGCGTAAATCCCAACACGGGGCGCGACGCCGCGAGACGACGTCCCGCGATTCCCGCGGCGACGGCGGCCGCCGCCGCCGTGAGAAGCGTCCCGAACGTCGCCGCCGTCATCGCGACGTCTCCGTCTCGAATTGCTGCGGGAAGTGGATGTCGAGAGCGTTGAGTCCGAACCCACGCACGTTCCGTGCGACGAGGTTGTACGACGCGTAGTGATGGATGGGGATGACGGCCGAGGCGTCGAGCAGCACGGACTCCGCGTCGAACAAGGCGGCGAGGCGCGCCGGGCCTTCGGGAAGTGCCGCTCCCGCCGCGAGGCGTGCGTCGAATGTCGGATCGGCGAATCCCGTTTGATTGTTCGGAGCGTCCGACCGGAAGACGTCGAGGAACGTCGTCGGGTCGGTGTGGTCGGCGATCCACGACCCGCGCGCGAGATCGAAGTCGCCCGCTTTCACCGCCGCGAGCAACGACGCGTTTTCCATGCGCGCGAGGCGGACGCGGATACCGAGAGTCTCCGTCCAACCTCGCTGCAGCACTTCGGCGATCGTCTGATGGATGTCGAGCGTGTTGTAGGCGTATTCGACGGGAGGAAGTTCCCGGAGTCCTTTTTCGGCGAGGAAGGCGTCGAGCAGGCGACGGGCTTCGGTCGGATCGCCGCGACGCGGACGCGGATTCCATCCCGCCCCCGGAGCGACGAGTCCGTTCGCCGCCGATTCGCCGCCCGGCAGGGCGGCGCGCACGAGCGCCTCGCGATCCACCGCGAGATCGAGGGCGCGTCGGACGCGGACGTCGGCGAGATGCGGCTTGCGCGTGTTGACGCGCAGGAAATACGTGCCCGACATCGGCGCGGTGCGGAGGGCGCCGTCGGTACGAGCGAGAAGGGGCGCCACGAGGGTCGGCGGGACGTCCGTCACCCAGTCGACGTCGCCGGCGAGAAACATGTTGAGCAGCGTGCCCGCCGAATCGCAGGCGAGAACGTCGACCGTCCGCGGCGTCTTGGCGGCATCGCGATGATGCGGGTTGCGTTCGAGTCGGATACGGTCGCGTGGACGTCGATAGTCGACACGGAACGGACCGTTGCCGACGATGCGGCGACCCGACGCCCGCCCGTCGGGGGATTCGACGATCTTCAACGGTACGAGCGCGGGGAAAGCGAGCGAACGGACGAAATCGGCGGGACGCGTCTCGAGCGTCATCACGAACGTCGTCGGCGACGTCGCGGCGACTCCCAACGCGTCCGGCGGCCGCTTGCCCGATCGGACGGCGCGGGCGTTCGCGACGTCGAGCAGATACGCGGCCGCACGGGAGGCCGTCTTCGGGTCGACGAGGCGACGGAAGGCGTCGACGAAGTGGGAGGCCTCGACGCGCGTGCCGTCGGCGAAACGCCCGTCGTCGCGCAGCGTGAACGTCCATCGGAGTCCGGTCGGATCCGACGTCCACGATGTGGCCGCACCCGGGAGTGGTTCGAGCGTCGCGTTGTCGAGCGTCACCAGCGGTTCGAAAAGAAATCGGGCGACGCGCCCTTCGGGGATCGCGGACGCCTCCGCCGGATCGAGCGACTTCGGCTCGTTGCCGTTGCCGAGGACGAAGTCCGCGCGACCGGGATCGCGAAGGGCCATCGCGAGAAGGACGACCGGGACGAGCACGACGGCGGCGCTCCATCCGATCACCCGCGTGAAGACTCCCGATGCCATGCTCATGTTGTAACCGCACCTCCCGTGCCCTGCAGGGTTTGCGCGCGCGTCGGCGCGGCCCTACCATGGGCTCCGCTCCCATCGCCGCCCTCGGAGATTTCGGCCTGCGGCCTTCCACGTTCCTCCTTCTTCTTCTGACTGCGATCCTCACGGCGCCTTCGGCCGCGCAGGGCGCTGCGTCGACCCGCTTCGTGGATCCGCGCGACGGTTGGGTCGACCTCGCCACGCGTCCCTACGCGCCGGGTCGCGTCGGCGGGCACTTGAAGATCGCCCGCGGCCCCTTCGGTTCCATCAGCGCGTTGCGTCGCGAGTCGGCGGACGTCGAGCGTCTGCACAAGTGGCTGCTCGGTGCGCCGCTTCTGATGGAGGATCCCGACGTCGGTCCGGAGGGGATCGTCGCGCGACCATGGGGCGCCGCCGCGCCGCCGACGGTGTCCGCCGACGGGCGGCGGGCGGAGTTCCGGCTGCGGAGCGACCTGTTCTGGGAAGACGGACGTCCCGTTTCGGCTCTCGACTACGAAGCCACGTTCCGTCACATGCGAAAGCCGGAAACGGAGTCCGCGGCGCGTGACACGTTCGAATCGGTCGAGTCCGTGACGGCCGACGGTCCGGAGCGCTTGAACGTGGTGTGGCGTCGGGCGAAGGCGGGGGCCGCGACCGCCTTCGGTCTCGGGTTTCCGGTGATTCCGGCGCATGCGGTTCCCCCGGATCCCGCGGGGCTGAACGCCATGAAACGCCACCTCTCGTGCGGTCCGTATCGCGTCGTCGCGCATGAAGGCGGGACGCTCGGACTGGAACTGCGATCGGATCCGGCGGGGCGTCCGTTCCCGCCGCGAGCCCACTATGTCGAGAGGATCACCTTCGAGGCACCCGGAGACCCCGTGCGCGATTTGTTGCGCGTGAAGTCGGGGGCCTTGGGGGTCGCGTCTCTCACCGCGGATCAATACACGAAGGCCCTTCGCGACCCCGAGTTCCTTCCGGACGTTCGCGTGGCGGCCTATGCGTTGCCCGCCTGGGTGTTCATCGCGTGGAATCTTCGAGACCCCGCGGATCCGAAGCGCGAAAGACCGCATCCTGTGCTCGGCGATCCCGTCGTGCGACGCGCGTTGGCGAAACTCGTCGACGTCCGCGGCATCGTCGCCGGACCGCTCGCGGGATTGGCGCGACCGATGACCGGCCCCTACCCGCCGGGCTCCGACGGCGCCGACCCGTCCGTCGCCCCGCCCGCGTTCGATCCCGCGGCGGCCCGAGCGGAGTTGGCCGCGGCGGGGTGGAAACCCGGCCCCGACGGCGTGTTGACCAAAAACGGCATCCGGTTGTCCCTCACCGTCTTGCGACCCGCCGCGTCGAATCCCCAGTTCACGGTTCCCTGCGAACTCCTCGCGGAAACCGCCGCGCCGCTCGGTATCCGTATCGACGTCGTCCCGACGCCTCCGGGCGGCATCATCGACGCGGGGCGGCGCGGGCGCTTCGACGGCGCCCTGTTGGTGTGGACGGCGGATGCGATCGAACCGGACGTGCGCGGTCAGTGGCATTCCGCATTCGCGCGCGTCGAGTCCGACAATTGGAACGGCTATTCCGACCCCGAAACGGATCGTCTCCTCGACGCCCTCGACGTCGAGCCCGACGCGGCGGCGCGGACGGCGTTGCGCCGTCGTCTCCATCGACGGATCGCCGAGTCGGCGCCGACTCTCTTCCTATGGTCTCCGATGACGACGGTCGCCGTGCATCGGTCGTGGGCGAACGTCCGCGTCCACGACCTCGGGTTGCGATGGTGGGACTTCGTCGATCGCGATCTTTTCCGGAAGTTTCCTCCGTGAGCGTCGTCGGACGCGTCGCGTCGCGGGTGTCGACGTCCGCGATGCGCCTTCTGTGCGTGTTGCTCGCCGGATTCGCACTCGCGGCGGCGACTGAATCTCGCGGAGCTCGGCTCGATGCGTCGGGGCAGGGGGGAGACGTCGAAACGGCGCGTCGGCGCGCCGAAGGGCGACTGCTCGATCTGCCGTTGTTCTGGAACGGCGCACCCGCCGACGGGCGTGCGCGCGTCCGTGCGGCGTTGAAACGCGTCGAGGATGCCGTGGATGAAGGGGTCGCGGCGGGCCTAACGCCCGGCGCGGCGGTGGCGGCCATCGGCGATGCGACGCCGGATATGCCCGACGCCTTCGCACCACCCCCACGACGCGTCGCGGAGTCGGTCGCACGCCTTCGTCTTTCGCGGGCGGGCGACGACGTACGCACCATCGTTCGATACGGGGCACTCGGCGTGGAGGTCGTCGTCGCGGAACGTGCCGGGCTGCGCGCCCGTGACCGCGAGGCGCTGATCGATCGCCTCGAGGCGGCGTTCCGCGAACGGGGGACGTCGTTCGACGACGTCGCGCCGCCCGGTTCGCAAGCGCCGTCTTTGGTGCGCGCCATCGTCGACGCGGCGGTTGCCGGTCGACTCGCGGACGTCCCTCCCTCCGTCGCGTCGAAGGCGTCCTACCTACTGCCCGAACTCGCCGCCGCGCAAGCGGCGCTCGACGACGCCTCGGCGGCCCGACTCGTGCGCGCCGTCGAGTCGTGGACCGCCGTTCCGACTTCGGGGATCTCTTCCGACGATCCCGAATCGCGGAAGGCAATGCGCGCCGCCTTCGAGCGGACGATGCGCCGTCGGGGCTTCGCACTCACGGCGTCCGAACCCTCGTTCGCCTCCCACCTGACGGAAACCCGCTTCTTCCGATTCTTGGCCGACGTCGTCGCGCTCGACTTCGGCGATTCGTCGGTCGTCGCGGCGTCGACTCCGGTCACCACGGTCGTCGCGGAGCGGCTTCCCGCCACCCTCGTTCTTTGCGGCTCCGCTCTCGTCGTGGCCTTCATCCTCGGCATCCTCTCGGGCGTGCGGGCGTCGCGCGGGTCCGGCGAACCGGGGCTTTTCGCCGTGGCGGCGTCGTCGCTTCCGGAAGCGTGGATCGGGACCGCGCTCCTTTTGGCCGCGTCCGCGGTCGGAGCGACCTCCACATGGGTGGACGGCCTCGCGGCCGCCGCGTGTCTCGCCGTTCCCGCCTCGGTGCCCGTCGCTCGGCTCGTGGACGCGCGGTTGCGGGCCGTCAGGCGCGCCTCGTTCGCCGACGCGTCGGTATTGCTCGGCGCGTCGGAGGAGAGCGTCGATCGTCGGCACGCACTGCCGCGTCTCCGTGGTGATCTTTCGGCCTTGCTCGCCGTGGCGTTGCCTTCCGTGGTCGGTGGTTCGGTGGTCGTCGAGTCGTTGTTCGGATTCCGAGGTATCGGCGCGTTGCTGGCGGAAGCCGCCCTCACGGGGGATGCCGCCGTGGTGATGGGCGTCGTGATGCTCGTCGGGAGCGTCACCGTGGTGTCGCACGCGTTGTTCGTCGTCGACGACGGGGAGATCGCATCATGATGCGCGTCCTCCGAGCGGTGGCGCTCTTGATCGCGGGACTTTCCGCCGTGGCGCCTTGGATCGCGACCCCCGTCCCGTGGATCGTGCGCCATGAAGGCGGTTGGTCGTTTCCGATCTTCGGTGTCGGCGACGCCGCCGACGTGTCGCTTTTCATCATCGCGGGAGCGGCGGCCGCGTGGGCGTTGCGGTCGCGGCTTCGCCTCACCATCCTCCTCGTCGTCGGAACGTGCATGTTCGCGCGTGCGATCGGAACGACGATGGATCCGCCGCCCGTCGCGGCCGAGATCGTCGTGCGTGCCCCGATCCCCTACGACGGGATCACGCGCGACCTGACGGCGACGCGGATTCCCGTCGGAACGTCCATACGTCATCCGCTCGGCACCGACGCGACGGGGCGCGACGTCGCCGCCCGTTTCTTGCGTGGTGTTCGAAACAGTCTCGCGGTCGCGACGCTCGTCACCCTCGTCGCCACGGCGACGGGGATCGTCATCGGGCTTCTACTCGCCGTGGGGCCGCCCGTGCTTCGTCTGTCGACGGATCTCTTCGCGACGACCGTCGTCGCCGTCCCCGCGATTTTGGTCTTGCTCGCCGTGCGCAGCGTGGTCGGAGGCGGCATCGTTCCGTTCGTCGTCGTGCTTGCGACGCTGCGGATTCCCGCGGTGGCGCGCGTGACGCATGCCGCCGCGCGCGATCTCCTCGCGGCACCGTTCGTTCGGGCGTCGTTCGGATTGGGACTGCCCGCCGTCCACGTCTACCTGCGGACCATCGTGCCGCACGCCTCCGCGGCGGCGTGTGCGCTCGCGGGATTCGGGATCGTCGGGGCGATCCTCGCGGAATCCGCCCTCGGATTCCTCGGACTCGGATGGTCGACGACGATGCCGTCGCTCGGTGCGCTCCTCGAGGAAACGCGCGATCTACCGTCGTCCCCGGGGCTCGTCGCGCTCCTCCTCGGCGTCGTCCTCGTCGGACTCGGAAGTTCGGCGCTCGAAGTCTCGCGTCGTGCCGCGAACGCGGGGGAGACGCGCACGTGATCCGCGCTTTGCGACTCGAACGGGTCGACGTCGTGCGCGACGGGTCGACGATGATCGCCGCCGACGGAATGGTCGTCGATGCCGCGAGGGGGTGCGTCGTTTCCGGGCCGTCCGGGTCGGGGAAGACGACGATTCTGCGCGCCCTCGCCGGGCGACTCGATCGAGCGGCGGAAACGTCGGGAAACGTCGTGCTTCGCGACGACGAGGGTGAAACACGTTGGGACTTCGGAGGCGCGCCTCCTTCGCCGATCCGCGTGGCGATGATCCCGCAGGACGCGTCGGCGGCTCTCGACCCGCTTCATTCCGCGGCGCGATTCCTCGCCGGAGTCGCCGACGATTACGGGCGGTCTCACGACGACGTGCGCCGCGCCGTCGACGCCGTCGGATTTCCGGAGGAGCGCCTTTTCGCGTCGACCGCGACCCTCTCCGGTGGAGAGGCGCGCCGCGTGTTGCTCGCCGCGCTCGTCGTCGCGGACCCCACGATCTGGATCCTCGATGAACCGACGGCGGGACTCGACGACGCGGGATGTGCGCGCGTCGTCGCGGTGCTCGACGCCGCTCGGGTGTCGGGGCGCATCGTCGTCGTCGCGACCCATGACGCGCGGTTCGCCGAGCGGATGGGTGCGGCGCGATTTTCGATCGCCGACGGCGTCCTCGTCGCGGAGTCGCGGGTGACGAACGTGAATCCGTCGGCGCCGCCCTCCGCTTCCGGGAAGCCCGTCCTGTCATGGAGCGGTCTCTCCTTCGCGATCGGCACGACGCGTCGCATGGACGTCGAGGACGCCGTGCTCGCCGCGGGCTCCGTCGTCGGGCTCGTCGGACCTTCGGGATCGGGGAAGTCCTCTTTCTGCGCCGCCCTTTCGGGGGAGACGCCGCTCGCGTCCGGCGTCGCGAGACTCGACGGAATTCCCTTCACGACGGCCGCCGCGCGTCCCGTCGGAAGCGCCCGTCGGCACGTCGGTTGGGTGCGGCAGGACGCCTCGACGGCCCTCGACTCGCGAAGGACCGTGAAGTATCTGGTCGCGGAGGCCGCCGAATCTCCGAACGCCGTCGCCGAGGCCCTGTCGTTGGCCGAACTTCCGGATGCGTTGCTCGCCCGTGTCCCCGGATCCTTGTCCGGTGGCGAACGGCAGCGGGTTCAACTCGCGCGCGTCTTGGCGTCCGGGCCGCGGGTTCTTCTGCTCGACGAGGTCTTCGCGGGGATCGACCCGGAGCGACGGACGCGGATGCTTCGGAGATTGCGTGCGTGGGCCGCCGACGGCGACCGCGCGGTCCTCCTCGTGACGCACGACCATGGATTCCTCGACGCGGAAGCGATTCCCCGGTTCGTCGCGTCGGGGGACGGGATCCTCGCCGCGGCACCCGCCTGCTAAACTCCCGCGGACGTCGGCGCCGCCGTCGACGAGGATGGGTGTCGTTCATGAAGTCAGTCGTCTCGATGTCGTTCGTCGTGGCTTGCGCGATCGGTCTCGCCTCCTGTGGAGGCGGCGGTCGCGGACGGATCGCGTTCACGGTGGGGCTGAACGGCTTGCCGGTGCTGCCGCCCGACGCCGTGTACGAAGGCTTCGCCGTCGTCGACGGTACGGCGGTCTCCACGGGCAAGTTCGTGATCGACCCGTCGACGTCGCCGCCGACGCTCGTCTCCGTGCCCCTCGGTGTCGTGCTCGGCACGACCCAAGAGGCGACGTTCGGACCCGCCATCACCCAAATCGGCGAGGCGTTCCCCTTCATCCAAGACGCGACCGCTTGGTTCGTCTCGGTCGAGCCCGCGGTCGATCCCGTGGCACTTCCGTCCGGAAACACCGTCATGGGCGGTGTCTTCGTCGGCGATACGGCCAACTTGTCCAACACGACGATCACCGACCTCACGCCGCCGCCCGGTCCGCAGTTCTTCGGACTTCCGGACTTCGTCGGTGCGACGGGCGTCGTGACCACGGTCACCCCGACGGACGGTCCCGGCAACGATGGAGGCGGTTTGTGGGCCGTGACCGACGCCGGCGGAACGTCCGCCGGATTGGCGTTGCCGTTCCTTCAGGGGACGTGGCGCTACGCACTTTGGGCCTCCGACGGGACGTCCGAGCGGCTCCTCGGAACATTCTCGTCGCCGTTGTTCGCCGACGACGACTTTTCCTCCGCTCCGACGCGGGGTGCGCTTTCGACCGGATTCGCGGCGCCGGGCCAGGATTTCGTCACGGCGGTGACGGTTCCCGCGCTCGTGCCCTCGGCCATGAACAACGGTGATTGGACCGTGGAAGTGCGCGTCGAACCGTCGCCGGACAACTCCGTCGCGCCCTTCGGACTTCGCGTCCTTTCGGCGGCGATTCCGACGGCGTCCGTCAACGCGGGCGGCGTCGGCGTCGGATCCACGACGCTGGTGCGCAGCGTCCCCGCACTTTCGGTCGCGGCCGTCACGACCCCGACGTCGATCACCTTGTCCGCGGCGACCGCCGACGCGTTCTTCCCGTCGCTCGGTGCCGTTCGCGACGGCCGGTACGCGGTGCACGTGCTTTCGGCGGGGCTTCTGCTCCCGGCGGGCTCGTTCGTCGTCGCGTCGGACGGCACGGTGACGACGCCGTCCGGAACGCCGCTCGGAACCACCGCGGGAGCGACATTGGATGGAGTCAACACCGGGCTCGGAAGCGCGTTCCCCGATCCGACGTCCGCGACCACGCTCGTGGTCACGGTCGAGCCGCAGGATGCGGTCTCGCCGCGTGGTGCCCCGGGGCCGATCCTCGCCGCGGGAGACCTCGCGGGTGGAGCCGCGACGCTGACGCTCGCCGGTTCGCCGTTCGTTCCCGCCGTCGGGGATCTTTCGACGATCGCGGGATCTTTCATCATGGCGTCGA
>CAIWVZ010000005.1 GCA_903916245.1 uncultured Planctomycetota bacterium
CCGTTGACGTAGGTGCCGTTTTTCGATCCGAGATCGATCGCGGACCATCCTTCCGGAGAACGCCAAATGCGGACGTGCTTGCGCGACGTCCCTTGATCGGCGAGCGGGAATGTCGCGTCGCGGTCGCGTCCGAGGACGGCCGTGTCGGTGAGTTCGAAGGTGGTGCCGGCGTCGGGGCCGGCCGTCACGACGAGGCGAGGCATCCCACAACGATAGGAGACCGGGCGCGGGGCGGGAAGGAGGGTTTTTCGCTACGATGCTTCCGTGACCGCCGCCACCGTCGTCGTCGAATCCGCGCGCTTCGCCTACAAGGCTCCCGTGTTCACGGGACTGTCGATCGCGATCGGTCCCGGCGAAGCGGTGGCCGTGCTCGGGCGCAACGGAGCGGGAAAGACGACGCTGCTTCGGATGCTCGCGGGCGAACTCGCACCGTCGGAAGGCCGCGTCCGCGTCGGAGGAGGCGACCCCCGCCGCGCGTCGGTTCGCAAAGGGATCGGATTCATCGGCGAACACCCCGCGGCTCCCGAGTTTTTGAACGCCGCCGAATACGTCACCTACGTCGCCAACCTCCACGGTCTGTCACCGACGCGGGATGCGGTCGCCGCGGCACTCGCCGCGACCGGCGTCGGCACCCTCGGCGCGGTGCGCGTGGGGAACATGAGCAAGGGCCAAGTGCGCCGCGTCGAACTCGCGGCGCTCGTCCTCGTCGACCCGCCGGTGTGGATTCTCGACGAAGCCGACTCCGGTTTGGATCCTGGCGGTGGGCGCGTGTTCCTCGCGGTCCTCGAAGCGGCCCGAGCGCGGGGACGTTGCCTCGTGATCGCGACGCACGTCGTCGGCCACGCGTTGCGGTCGTCGACGAAAATACTGCTGCTCGAAGGTCCCGAATCGCGGTTCGAAGGCACGCGTGACGCCCTCGCCGCGCGCGTCGGTGCGCGGGCCCTCGTCCATCGCGGTGCGGATTCGGCCGCCGATCTCGTCGCGCGGGCCGCCGCGGCGGGATTGACGGTCGAAGACGGCGGAATCCCCGAAGACGCGCTCGAAGCGTGGCTCTACCCGGATGCGCCGACGCCCGGGGGCGATCGACGATGATGCGCGCGTTGCGCGGTTCGGCGCGGGTCGCCGCCGCACGGTGGACGCGCGGTCCGCTGCTGCCGTCCGCGATGATCGTGATGCTGCTCGCGATGGTCGCCGCGCCGCCGACGCTGTTCGGCGATCAAATCGTGGCCGCTTGGCGCGACGACGCTTCCTACGCGCTCGGCATGGTCGGTTGGGTCGTGCTTTTGTCCGCCGTCGTGCTGCCCGTCGCGGGAGGTGCTCCGGGGGCGCGTCGGGCCGAGGGGCGCATCATCGGCGTGCGTGTCGCGACACTCGGGCACGCCGCCGCGCTGTGGCTCGTTCTCGCGATCATCGCCGCCGCGGGAGCGGGAGAGGCGTCGGCGTGGTTGCGTCTGCGGTATCCCTCCGCGGAGGGTGCCGGCGTCGCGCCCGTGTCCGCACCGCTTTGGTCGAACGCAGGACCGCTTCGCGCGACGGCGTCGGATCCGTTGATGATCGACGTCGCGCTGCCGAAATCGGGGCTCGCGGGCGGTCGCTTGCGCCTCTCGGGAGCGTTCCGATTGACGGCGACGGAAACCGGCCCCGCGGGGATCACCGGGGCGCGACTCGTGGTGACCGTCGACGGGCGGCCGCGTCCCGAACGCATGGTGCGTCCCGACGGAACGGGACGACTTTCCGAGGTCGTCGATGTTCCGCCTACGGCCCGCCGCGTGACGTTGGCGTTGCGGAGCGCGTCGCCGTCCATCGCGTTTCAGGCTGTCCCCGGAGCGGTACGCGTCGCGGGCGATCCCGTCCCGACGTTCGGCGCGCTTCTGCGCGCGGGTTGGGTCTTCGCCGCGACGGGGCTCGCGGTCGCGATGTTCGTACTGCTCCTCAGCGGTTGGATGCATCCGGCCATCGCGCTGACCGCGGGGATCACCGCCGCGATCGCCGCGGCCGCATTCGGGCACGGTGGGGCGGAGGTGCCCGACGCGGTCGTCGCCGTCGCGCGTTGGCTGCCGGGATGGGTCGAGGCGGATCCCGCGCGGTCGCTGCGTCTCGGGATCGCGACGACGTGGACCCCGGTCGTCGACGCCGCCTTGCGCGCCGTCCTGTGGACGGCGGTCGCGGCGATCGGCGCCGCCCCGGCCGACGCGAAGGAGACGACGTGAAGCCCGTCGTCGTCGCGGCCGTCGCGGGGGTCGTGTTTTTCCTACTTCCCGTCCCCGCATCGGTCACGTCCGACGTCCCTCGCGACGGTTCCGTCGTGTCGCTCGCGGCCGGGGTGTTTCGCCCCGTGTGGCGGCATCTCCTTTGGATCGAAGTCTCCGCGGCGCTCGCCGAACGACGCTACGTGGATGCGGTGTCCACGTTGCGACGTCTCGAGACGGCCGACGGTGCCGATTGGAAAGCGGCCGCCTTCCGCGCGCACGTGCTCGCCTACAACATCGGCGCCCGCGAACCGATGCCGGCCGATCGGGCGTCGCGCGTCGTCGACGCGATCCGCATTCTCGATCGCGCGTCGGCACGGTCGACGGCTCCCGAACTGCGCCTCGCGGGCGGCGTCCTCCTGATGGAAACGTGGGTCCTCGATCCCGCGGTGGCGGTTCGGGTCGAACGTGCACTGAAGACGACACCGCTCGAAGGGGCACGGCGACGGTTCGCCGACGGCCTCGCCGCGGCTCCGGGGTCGTTCGACCTTCGGGTCGGCGTGGTCGAAGCGGCGCGTCTGCGGGGCATCGAGGTGCTTTCGCGGGGCGGGCCCTTCGCCGAAGCCGCCGCCGCGTTCGACGACGCGGAACGCGCGGCTCTGCCCATGACGCCGAGTGCCGCCCGCGGGTTGGCGACGGGCTGGGCCGCCGTCGTCGGGGCAGCCGATGCGGGCACGCCCGCCGGACTGGCGTCGGCGACGGACGAACTGGCGCGTCGCATCGCCGACGTCGAGGCCGGCGGGTCGGGTCCCGGATTCGAAACGATGCTGTTTCAGTCGGCCTTGCCGGGCTTTTCCGCGGCGGTGGAATCACGGTTTGCCCGGGGAGACGCGGTCGGCTGCTTGTCCGTGATCCGGGCCGCGCTTAGCATCCCTGCCCGACTTTCGTCGGGGATCTCCCATCCGAAGAGCACGGTCGACCGCGTCGTCGCGGTCCTCGACGGGGTCGCGAAGGCCCGACCGGACCTCGAAGGGGAGACCGCGGAACTCAAAGTGCGGATTACCGGAAAGCCACGATGACCGATCTCGAACACGATCCCGACGCCGAACGCG
>CAIWVZ010000006.1 GCA_903916245.1 uncultured Planctomycetota bacterium
CGACGAAGCGATGGACCGTCTTCGCGACGAGATGCACCGGATGATCGACGCCTCGTTCGACGCGCGCGTCGAACCGGAACCTCGCGACCGACGTGAACGGATGATGCCGGTCGCCCCCGAACCGCGCGACAACCCCGACGATCGTCCGCGACCCAACCCGGCACCGCGACGCGGCCGCCGCAACGCCGACGGAGCCGAGGCACCGCGTCCGAACATCCCGCCGAGCGAAGGCTCCGGCGACGACCCGTTGGATTTCGATCGCATGCTCGAACGGGCCAAGCGCGAAGCGGGATTCGAAGGGGGCATGGTTCTCGAGATCGGCCCCGACTCGCGCCCCGCGACGGACGGGGGGACGCGCATGCGGCGCGTCGTCGTCGCCCCCGATTCGCGGCCGATGCCGCGTCGGCGTTTCCAATGAAGAGCTCCGCCGTTCGTAGACCGACTACGACCCCTGCGAGGTGATGTGATGAAGTGCGAGGCGTTCCGCGATCTGCTCCCGCTCCATGCGGGCGGCGACCTCGAGCCGCACGAACTCAAGGCCGTCGACGCGCATCTTGCGACTTGCGTCTTCTGCCGTCTGAAGCTCGACGAGTTCCGTGCGACCAAATCCCTGTTCAACCGTCTGGCGATGACCGGTTTCATGCCACCGGTGGCGGGGATTTTCAGCGGAGTGCCGAAGCCCCCGGCTCGTAAAACTCGGAAGAAGCCCGAAAAGTAAGGGTTCGGAGAACGCCATGCGTCGCCGGATGCTCGCCCTCGCCCTGGTCACGTTGATCGGAACCGCGCAGGAAACCCGTCCCACGCCCGATACGGCCGCCCTCGGCGGTTGGGTCGCCCAGCTCGACCACGACGCCTACGACACGCGTACGGCCGCCATGGAGGCGCTGAGGCGTGCGGGGGAGGCGGCGCGACCCCTCCTCGAGAAGGCTTCGAAGGACTTGGCGCTCTCGCTCGAGGCCCGCGGTCGGGCCGAAGCCCTGCTCCGGGAACTCGATACGGCGAAGCCGCGCAAGGCGGGGACCGACGTCGGGCCCGTCAAGCCGGATCGACTCGACGGCGAGCCGTCCCCCGGACGATCCGGAGACTCGGGCGGCTCGGGAATCGACATTCGGCTTCCCGGCAACGGGTCCGTGTCGAAGTCCGTCGTCATCGGGCCCGACGGCACCGTCGAAATTCTGAAGGACGGATCCGGCATCACCGTCACCATCAAGGACCGCGACGGGACGACGTCCGTTCACACGGCCAAGGATCTCGAAACGTTCCGCAAGGAGCACCCCGAGGTCTACGAGAAGTACAAGGGGATGGGGCTCGACGGCGGGTCGGCGCGTCTTCCGTCGATGGACTGGCCGCGTGGATGGCCGTTCGAGGATCCGGTGTGGCGTGGCCGCTTCGGCGACCCTCGCACGCCGGTGGTCGACGTCCTTCGTCCCGACGGCGTGCCGCAGGCTCCGAAGGGGCGTCAACTCGGTGTGGTCGTCGAGAAGGTGCCGCCGCTCCTCGATCGTCATCTGAAACTCGGCGGCGTCGGCGTCGTGGTCGTCGAAGTCGTGCCGGGCTCGCTCGCGGCGAAGATCGGCCTCGCGCCGGACGACATCATCCGCAAGGTCGACGGCACGTCGATCGGAGACGTCGACGGTATCCGCCGCGCGATGAATCCCGGCGGCGACGTTCAGAAGGACGCACTCCCGTCGGTCGAGATCCTGCGCGACGGCGTCCCGATGAAGCTCTGACGCTCCCGCGGTCCCCGCGGGGAGGTTAGGTTGGAGGCATGACCCCGCGCATCACCGAACTGACCCGCGAAAGCGCCGCGGAACTCGCCGCGAAATCCGGCGTGCCCGCGTACCGCGCGAAGCAACTGCTCGCGTGGGTGTTCGGACGCGGCGTTCTCGATCCGTCTCGTTGGACCGATCTTCCGTCGGGTTTCAAGGACGCCGTGGGCGCGGCCTATGCGACCGGCGATCCGGCCGTGACCGCCGTCGAAACCGATCCGGGGTCCACGACGGAGAAATTCCTCCTCGACGTCGGAGGCGCGGAAACCGTCGAAGCCGTCCTCATCATGGAAGGCGATCGTTCGACGGTGTGCCTCTCGACGCAAGTCGGCTGCCCGGTGAAATGCGGCTTCTGTGCGTCCGGCCTGTTCGGACTGAAACGCAACCTGACGCGCGGCGAAATTCTCGATCAGTATCTCGCGATCCGCAATCGCGCCGCCGCGCTCGGACGTCCCGTGACGAACGTCGTCGTGATGGGGATGGGGGAGCCGATGTTGAATCTCGGCAATCTGCTCCCGGCTCTCGCGACGATGAACGATCCCGACGGTTGCGGTCTCGGAGCGCGTCACATCACGGTGTCGACGGTGGGGGTGGCGAAGGGCGTCGAGCGTTTCACCGAAGAGCCGCGCCAGTACACCCTCGCGTTCAGTCTTCATGCACCCGACGACGCGTTGCGCGGCGAGATCGTGCCTTTCCCGGCCGCGATGTCCTGCGCGGAGATCGTCGATGCGGCGCATCGCTACCTACGCGCCAAAGGTCGCGAAGTCACCTTCGAATACGTGTTGCTCGACGAGGTGAACTGCCGTCCGTCGCACGCGCGCGCATTGGCCGAACTTCTGCGCGGCGTGCGCGGCACCGTGAACGTGATCCCGTTCAACGAGGTCCCGGAGCAGCCGTTCCGTCGGCCGTCCGACCGCGTGATCGACGCGTTCTCGGACGATCTGCGTGCCCGCGGATTGAAGGTCACCGTCCGCAAGCGGAAGGGGCACGACATCGCGGCGGCGTGCGGTCAGTTGCGCTTGCGCGAGAAGAGCAAGCCCGCGCCCTGAAGCGGGGGCGAAACGGGTCAGGCCGGGCGCGCTTCGCCGACCGCGTCGACACCGCTCTCGGGTTCGTCGGTCTTCTTGCGAGCCGGCTTCCGAGCTTTGACGGGCTTGTCGCCGGTCACGTTCTCTTCGGTGACCACGTATTCCGCGCCCTTGCCGACTTCGGGCAAGGAGAAGATCGCGTCGCGGAGCAGATGCTCCATGATGGCGCGGAGTCCGCGGACGCCGGTCTTTCGGACGATCGCTCGGCGACAGATTTCGGTCAGGGCGCCGTCCGTGAAACGGAGCGTCGCGCCTTCGAGGTCGAACATCGCCTGGAACTGTTTGACGAGCGCGTTCTTGGGTTCGGTCAGTACGCGCTTCAGTTCGGCTTCTCCGAGCGGATCGAGCACCGCGACGACCGGTAGTCGTCCGAGGAACTCGGGAATCATGCCGAAGTGCACGAAGTCCTCCGTCTCGACCTTGTGAAAGAGAGCGGGACCGACTTCCACGTTCGCGGCGGCGTCGCCGCCGCTTTCGAATCCGATGCGCGCTTTGCCCACGCGGCGCGAGATGATCTCTTCGAGGCCGACGAAAGTGCCGCCGCAGATGAAGAGGATGTTCGACGTGTCGACGGGAATGTACTGCTGTTCGGGATGCTTGCGGCCCCCTTGCGGCGGAACGTTCGAGACGGTCCCTTCGAGCATCTTGAGGAGGGACTGCTGGACGCCTTCGCCCGAAACGTCCCGCGTGATGGAGACGTTGCCGGTCGTGCGGGCGATCTTGTCGATTTCGTCGACGAAGATGATTCCGCGTTGCGCCCGTTCGATGTCGCCTTCGGCGGCTTGGATGAGTTTCAGAAGGAGATTTTCGACGTCCTCACCGACGTAGCCCGCTTCGGTCAACGTCGTCGCGTCGCCGATGGCGAACGGTACGTCGAGCAATTTCGCCAGCGACTTCGCGATGAGCGTCTTGCCGCATCC
>CAIWVZ010000007.1 GCA_903916245.1 uncultured Planctomycetota bacterium
CCGCTCGAAATCGAAATCGTCGGCAACGACGTCGAGCGCCTCCGCCGCGCCGCGTCCCTGGTGGAAAAGGAAGTCGCCGGAATGCCGGGGGTGATGTCGGCGCGCTCCACCGTGCGTCGCGGACGCCCCGAAGTGGTCGTGCGCTACGACCGCGAGGCTCTCGCGCGCTACGACCTTCGTCTCGGAGACGTCGCGGACGCGGTGCGCGCGAAAGTGGCGGGCAACGTGCCGACCCGACTCGCCGACCGGGACCGCCGGGTCGACGTCCGCACGCGCCTCCCCGAATCGGCGATTCCGTCCGTCGCCGCGTTGAAGGACCTGCAGGTGAATCCCGGGAAGTCTCCGGCCATCCCGCTCTCCGCGGTCGCGGCGCTCGAGATCGCCGACGGCCCCGCGGAACTTCGACACGTCGGTGGGCGTCGCGCCGAGATCGTCGCGGCGGATCTCGCGGGCATCGATCTCGGCGGCGCGGCCGTCGCCGCCGAAGCCGCGATCGAGGCGGCGATGAAGACGGATCCGTCCGCCTTCACGGGCGCGACCGCACGCCTCGCCGGACAGAACGAAGAGTCCGCCCGGTCGACGCGCTCGCTGTTGCTCGCCCTCGCCTTGGCGATCTTCCTCACGTATCTCCTCATGGCGGCGCAGTTCGAATCGCTGATCCATCCCCTCGTGATCATGCTCACGTTGCCGCTGTCGCTCATCGGAGTCGTTTGGGCGTTGGTCGCCACATCCACGAGCGTCTCCGTCATCGTGTTCATGGGCGCGATCCTCCTGGTCGGCGTGGTCGTCGACAACGCCATCCTTCTGATCGACGGCATCAACAGCCTGCGCCGCGACGGCATGGACCGCGATCCCGCCATTTTGAAGGCGACGCGCCTCCGCCTGCGCCCCATCGCGATGACGACGGGGACGACCGTGCTCGGTCTCGTGCCGCTCGCGCTCGGCCTCGGCGACGGTGCCGAGCTTCGCCAACCGATGGCGATATCGGTCATCGCGGGCATCACGTCGTCGACGCTGTTGACGTTGGTCGTCATTCCCGCGGTCTACGCGCTCTTCACCGACGCGGGCCCCATCCGGGAAGTCGCCGAGGAGACCGCATGACCTCCATCGAACGCGCCGTCGCTTGGACGTTGTCCCGCCGCGTGACCGTGCTCACGCTCGCGTTGCTTCTCGTCGCGATCGGATGGATCTCGATGAAGCGCCTTCCGGTCGAACTCGCGCCGCGCGGGTTCACGACGGGTGAAGTCACCATCAACATCCCGGTCAACGCTTCGAATCCGGTCGAGGTCCAGGAAACGGTGATTCGTCCGACGGAAGAACTCCTTCGGACCATTCCGGGAATCACGAAGATCACGTCGCGGGCCCGCAAGGACGCCGCGCGTATCTCGATCGAGTTCTCCCGGGACGTGGATGCCGACCTCGCCGCCGCCGAAGTCCGTGACCGCGTCGAGCGGGCACGCCCGTCGTGGCCGTCCGACGTCCGCCGCTATTTCCTCTTCCGCTTCAACCTCGACTCCGATCTTCCCGTGTACTCGTTCGGTCTGACGCTCGACCGACCCGGTGAAGAAGCCACGTTCCTGGTCGAAGAACGCATCCTGAAACCCCTCGAGGCGATTCCGGGCGTGGCCCGCGTCACCTGCTGGGGGCTGCTCGACGATCAGGTCCGCATCTACGTCGACCGCGACCGCGCGCTCGCGTCGGGCGTCGACCTCTATCAACTGACCCAAGCCCTCGAGCGTGCGAACCTCGACGTCCCCGGCGGCGAGATCCGCGAAGGCGACGTGCGCTACAGCCTGAAGAGCGACGGCCGCTTCCGCAGCATCGAGGACGTGAAGGCGCATCCGGTCCGACCGGGACTACCGCTCGGCACGTTGGCGGACGTCCGTGCCGAAAAGGCGGTGCGCGACTTCGTCGCGTTGTCGGGAACCCGCCCGAGCCTTTGGTGCCAAGTTCAGAAGGAAAGCACCGCGAACACCGTCGAGACGTGCGAGCGCGTGAGAACCATGCTCCGCGACCGCATTTCGAAGGATCCGCGTCTCGCGGAACTCGGCCTCGGGTTTCTTTGGTTCGAACGCATGGATTTCGGCAAGGTGATCACGGGGGCCGTCGACCAACTGAAGCAATCGACGCTCGAAGGAGCGTGTCTCGCCGTGGTCGTCCTGCTTCTCTTTCTCAAGCGCTTCCGACTCACCCTCATCATCACCCTCGCGATCCCGCTCAGTCTTTTGATCACCGCGGCGGCGATGGATGCGACGGGCGCTTCGCTGAACATCCTCTCCCTGCTCGGCATCACGATCGCCATCGGCATGTTGGTGGACGACGCGATCGTCGTCGTCGAATGCATCCAGCAGCATCGCGATCGCGGTCTCCCACCCATGCGGGCGGCGAGGATGGGCACCGCGGAGGTCGCGCTTCCCGTCACGCTGTCGACCCTGACCACGGTGTTGGCGTTCCTGCCCATCATCTTCATGAGCGGGCGACAGGAAGTGACCTTCTTCACCTCCGCGATCGGCATGCCGCTCGTCTGGGCGGTTCTCGCGAGTCTCGTCGTCGCGTTGGTCTTCGTTCCCCTCGCGACCGTCGCGCTCACCCGCGGGAAGTTCACGGACCCCGCGTGGATCGTATGGTTCCGCTCGAACGCGTTCTTCGATCGCATCGCGGGGGCCTACGGACGCAGCGTCGGCGCAGCACTCAAGCGGCGATTCGCGCTGTTGTTTCTCTCGACGGCTTTCTGCGGCGGCCTCTCGTGGTGGGCATGGTCCCTCCTTCCGAAGACCGACGTCATGAGCGATGCGGGAGGCGGGATCAACATCGAGATCGAACTCGACGCCAACTACTCCCTGCAGGAGGCCTACGACACCTTCGTGACCCTCGGGAAGGCCGTCGAAAGGGTCGGGCCGGAAATCGGTCTCGACGACTTCTGGTCGTTCTTCCGCGATCGCGGCGGTTCGATGAACGTCTATCTCGCGCATCGCGACCCCGACAAGACCAAGGCCGCGATCGAAACCCTGCGCAAGGCCCTCCCGAGAATCCCCGGGGCCAAGGTTCAGGTCGGGCTCGAAGACCGGGAAGGCGGGGCGAAACAACGCACGTCCTTCCAAGTCTTCGGCCCGAATCTCGACAAGCTGGAGGTCGTCGCCCGCGAGGTCGCGGAAGAAATCGGCCGCATGCCGGGCATCCTCAAGACGAAGTGCGATCTCGAACCCGCGGAAGACGAAATCCACGTGGTTCCCAATCGCGCGCGTCTTCAACGCTTCGGAATCTCTTCCGAAGCGCTCACCGGCACGATCGGCTACGGCGTCCGCGGATTCCCCCTCGCCGAACTGGCATCGGGCGATCGCGAGATTCCCCTCATCATCCAGTTCGAGGGTGGCGATACCCAACGCCTGTCGGAGCTTCGCGAAACACCCCTCTTCACGAAGACGGGAGCCCGCGTTCCGATGAGCGCCGTCGCGGAAATCGTGGTGACGCGCGGCTTCGGGGAAATCCGTCGCGAAGGGGGGCGGGCGCGAGCCAACATCGCGATCGACACGAATGAAACGGACACGCAAGGGCTGATGAAGCGTATCCGCGAACGTCTCGCCCGCTTCCCGCTCCCCGAAGGATTCAGTTACGAGGACACGGCGGGTGCGTCCTTCGAAGACGGGATGAAGGAACTCGGGCTCGCAACGCTTCTCGCGGCGGTCTTCGTGTTCCTCATCATGGGCATCATGTTCGAATCGTTCCTCCTGCCGTTCGTGATCATCCTTTCGGTGCCCTTCGCGTGGTGCGGGGCGCTTTGGGCGCTCGCTTTCACGAAGACGCCCCTCGATCTCGTCGGATCGATCGCCGCCATTCTGCTCGTCGGCATCGTCGTGAAGAACGGCATCGTCCTCATCGACTGCGCCCGTCGCCTCATGGACGAAGGTCTCGCGCGCGACGACGCGCTGAAGGAAGCCGGCCGTGTCCGACTCCGCCCCATCTTGATGACGGCGGCGACCACCATCCTCGGACTCGTCCCGACGGCCATCGCGGTGGAGACGGGATCGACGATTTCCTACAAAGCATTGGCCGTCGCGACCATCGGCGGGATGACCGTGGCGACGCTGCTGCAACTCTACGTCGTTCCCGCGATCTTCGCGGCTCTCGACGATGCACGCTCGCTGTGTGCCCGCATCCTCGGATTCCGGACGCCCGCGACCGAAACGCACGCCGAGCGGGACTCCGACGCACGCGTTTCGTGACTCGACGGCGCGCCGCGAACGCGGCGCCACGTCGACGCGTCCCGATTCCTCGACTCGCGCTTCGCCGTCGTCTTCGAAGCGATCACGATGCGGGCGATCCCGTCGCGACGAACACCCCGACGCGGATCGATCAGGAGCCGCGTCATGACACTCATCCGTTCCGTCGCCGCCGCAGCGACCCTCGCCCTTTCCCTCTTCTCCCAAGGCGCCAACTGTGGCGTCCGCTTCCTGACCTCCACGGCGGGAGGCTCCGGACAGTCCGGCATCATGTTCGATGTCGAAAACGTTTCGACGACACCCGTTTCGATCTGCGGGTTCGATATGAACATCGACGCGACGGCGACCCCCGTCAACCTCGAAGTTTGGGCCGTCACGTCGGGCGGAACGATGTACGGGGTCGAATCGACGCCGTCCGCTTGGACGCTCGTCGCGATCGCGAACGGAATCCCGTCGCTCGGCATCAACACGACGGGCTTGAACAACGCGCTCACGCCTTTTCCGTCCGCGCTGAACATCGGTGTCGCGCCCGGACAACGCCTCGGCATCGCCCTCGCCGTCGCGAATACCGCACTTCAGAACTACACGATCGGCACGGTGGCAACACCCGTCGGTGCGTTGGCATCGACGGACGGCACGTTGAACGCCTACGTCGGATTCGGAAAGGCGTTCATCGCGGGCTCCGGTCCGTTCGGTACGTCGTTCGGCGACGCCACGGGCGGGCGCATTCCGAACGTGCGCATCGGCTACACGACGCCCAATCTCCCTCCGCTGTGGGAACTGAACTCGCCCGCATCGGCCCTCGACGTCGACGGCGTCACGACGATTTCGCCCTACGCGCTCTCTCCCGGTAATCGCCATCAATGCGTCGGCAGCCTCTCGAGCGCGAATTTCGCGTCCACGAACGTCGGCCTCGGCTGGGACCTCGCCTTCGGTGTCGCGGCTCCGGTTCCCGCGGGTGGCGGGGCCGTCGCCACTCCGGGCGGTCAACTCTTCAACCTCGACTTCGCGGACCCGACTTTGGGATTCCTCCTCGGTCTCACCTTCGCGGCTCCGTTCGCACCGGGCACGATCCCGTTCACGGCTCCGGTGCCGCTCAACCTGTCGATCCAGATGGCGAATATCGATCCGTCCAACGTCGACGGCGTGGCGCTTTCGGGCCCCGTGCGCTTCGAAGCCTTCAATCCGACGTCGACGGTCGTCCTGAGCGGACCACTCCTCGGCGACGACGGCTCCGTCGCCTTCACGTCGGGGCTCCCGGCTACCTCTCCGACATGCCTCACGCCGATCCCGGCGCTGCCGTTCTACGGCGTCGTCCACACTCAGTTCTGGGTGGCGATGAACGGACGCGTCTGCCTCGGCTCCGGAACCTCCGCCGGCGACTTCAGCCCGACCGTCGCCGAGGGTCTTTCGCAAGCGCCCTTCCTCGGTTTTTGGACGGACCTCAATCCGTCGGGCAGCGTCTCCGCGTCGATCGTCGTGGACTGGTCGACGGCGCCCGTGGTCACGGTCACCTACAACAACGTGATCTACTTCGGCCAGACGAGCCTTCTTTCGGGCTCCATGTCCATCGACGCGTCCACGGGGGCCGTCACGTTGAGCGGAATGGGAGGCTTCCCTCCGTCGTCGTCGACGACGCTCGACATGTTCGTCGGAATCACGCGCGGCTCGGGCGTCGCTACGGATCCGGGTCCGATCGCGTTCGCTCCGGGAACGTCGGGTGCGTCGAGCGTCGCGACCGACATGCTGTACACGTTCGGGAGAGCCGGCACCTTGGCGACGGGCGTGTCGAGCATCGTCTTCACTCCCGCACCGACGGGCTACGCGTTCGCCGCGTTCTGACGTTCGCTGCGACTCGATCCGCCGTCCCCTCGACGCAAGTCGAAGGGACGAGTCGACCCGACCCATCCGCCCCTCGAGAGGTCCGGCACCCCGGCCGTGCCTTCGAGAGTCCGGCCAACTCCATGGAAGCGCGGAGGTTGCGTCAACCACCCGGAAAAGCGCCTTTAGGCGCAACGGATCGGCGCAAATCGACATTCCGGCGACGGCGGAGAACGAGTTGCATCGAAATCGATTCGCCCCCTATAATCCGTCGTACGGGACGCCCACGACCGTGGTCCCCGACTTTCGTCAATCTGTGAGGAGTCAACGATGAAGTTTCGCAACGTTCTTTCCGCGGCGGCCCTCTTCGCCGCCGCCATCCAAGCTCAGGCGTCCTGCGGAACGCCGTTCACGACGTGGAACATGACCGCATCGAACGGTCAGGCCGGCGTCATGTTCGATCTCGAAAACATGTCGGCCAGCCCGATCGACATCTGCGGGCTCGAAATGAACGTGGATTCGGGCATCGTTCCCACCCTCGAGGTGTGGACGGTCACGGCGGGCACGTCGCACGTCGCCGTCGCCACGAATGCGGCCGCGTGGACACGTCAGGTTCAGGCGGTCGGCGTGCCGTCGCTCGGCATCAACACGACGGGCATCGCCAACACCTTCACACCGGTTCCCGGACTCCCTCCGATCACGCTCCAGCCCGGCCAACGCCTCGGCTTCGCCTGCGCGATCGCCAACGGCACGGGACAGAATTACCAGACGGGCGCAACGGGACAGGGTGTCGGCACGTCGATCTCGAACGACGGCACCGTCAAGTTCTACGTCGGCTACGGCAAGGCCTACACCGCGGGCGTCGGGCCGTTCGGCGGCAACTTCGGTACCACCACCGCCGGCCGTATCGCGAGCGTGAAGGTCGGTTGGGTCCCGGCCGGTCCGCCGCCTCCGCCGAAGTGGGAACTCAATTCCCCCGCCTCGAATCTCGACATCGACGGCGTGTCCACGACCGCCCCGCTCGGACTCGCGGCCGCCGTCCGCACCCAGTGCGTCGGCAACCAAAGCAACCTGAACCTCGCGTCGACGAACGTCGGCCTTCCGTATGAAATCGCGTACGGACTCGCGACTCCGGTCGCCGGCGGTTCGGGCGCGCTCGCCACGGCATCGGGACAGCTCCTGAACGTCGATCTCGCCGACCCGACGGCGAGTTTCTTGTTCGGACTTTCGTTCGCCGTGCCCTTCGCCAACGGTGCGATTCCGTTCACGGCCCCGGCTCCGTTCGGCCTCTCCGTTCAGATGGCGAACATCGACCCGAGCAACCCGGACGGCGTGGCCCTCTCCTCGGCGGTCCGCTTCCAAGCGAATGCGACGTCCTCGTCGGCGACCTTCGGTCAAACGCAGCTCACCGACGACGGCGCCATCTTGATCACTTCCGGGGCGGCGACGACGTCGCCGGCGTGCCTCACGCCCATTTCCACGCTTCCGTTCTACGGCACGGCCTACACGCAAGCGTGGGTCGCCTCCAACGGTCGCGTCTGCTTCACGGCAGGCACGAACACGGGCGATTACATTCCCGTGGTCGCGTCGGCCCAAACGCAAACCCCGTCCTTCGGCTTCTGGTGCGATCTCGAGCCGAACAACTCGCCGGGCTGCAGCATGGTGTTCGATTGGTCCGTGCCGAACATGCTTTCGGTCGCCTACAACAACATCCGTTACTGGGGCCAGGCGGGCCTGAACCTCACGGGCAGCATGATGCTCGACACCGCGACGGGCGCGATCACCCTGAACGGCATGAACACGTTCCCGGTGTTCACCGACAACATGTGGCTCGGCATCAGCAAGGGCAGCCTCGGCGCGACCGATCCGGGTGCGACCGCGTTCGCGGTCGGAACGACCGGATCCGCGGCGGCGCCGTCGGACATGCTCTACGCCTACGGCCCCGAAGGCTCGCTCGTCCCGGGCGTCGCCTCGATCGTGTTCATCCCGAACGCGGCGGGCGGCTACGACTGGGCGGCCTTCTGATCCGGCGCGCGTTCTTCGAACGACGACGACGCACCGCCTCCGGCCCTTCGGCCGGGGGCGGTGCGCTTTTTCCGAGTGCCTCTTCGTCCGAATCGGGCGTTCGAACCGGGACGTGTCCGCCGGGGGTGGCCTTGCTAAAGTCGCCCTCCTCCCCGGAGGCTTGACATCATGATGACTTCCCTCGTCGGTTCCCCCGAAGGCCGCGACCGCAAGGTCGGCATCGTCGTCGCCCGTTTCAACGAGGAGGTCACCCGTCCCCTTCTCGACGGCGCCCTTCGCGCCCTGAAAGACGCGGGGGTGGCGGACGGATCGATCCTGGTCACTCACGTCCCGGGCGCGGTGGAAATCCCCTTCGCCGCTCAGCGCATCGTCGGAAAGTGCGACTGCGTCGTCACCCTCGGCGCGGTGATCCGCGGCGACACCGACCACTACGACTACGTCTGCACCATGGTCGCGAACGGCGTCATGCGCGTGATGCTCGACTCCGGCTGCCCCGTCGCCTTCGGCGTCCTGACGTGCGACACCGACGAGCAGGCGGCGGCACGCTCCGGCCCCGGCAAGGACAACAAAGGCTACGAAGCCGCCATGGCCGCCCTCGAAATGGCGGACCTGACCAAGAAGGTCGCCGACATCGGTGCGGTGCGGTCGCTCGGATTCGGAGTCGCCCCGTGACCGAACGCGACGGACAACTTTTCAGCGCCCGCGTTCTCGCCCGCGAATTGGCCCTGAAGTTCCTTTATGCGTGCGATCTCGGACAGGAATCAGGACCGGAGTCCTTCGAAGCCTTCGCCTCGGCGGAAGACGTCGGCGGGTTGGCCCGCGAACACGCCCGGCAACTCGTCGGCGGCGTGATGCGCGAGAAGCCCGCGATCGACGCGATGATCCGCACGATCGCCCGCAACTGGACGCTCGAGCGCATGGCGGCCATCGACCGCAACGTGATCCGCATCGGCACCTACGAACTCCTGTTCACCCCCGACATTTCGCCGGCTCTCGTCATCGATTCCGCCATCGAACTTTCGAAGCGATTCTCGACCGAGAATTCCGGCAAGTTCGTCAACGGCATTCTCGATCGCGTGAAGGACGAAGCCGCGCGAACGAAACCCGCGAAGGAAGGCGGCTAGGGTGTTCGGCAAACTCACCGCGGCCCTCAAGGAAGGGCTCCGCAAGACCAAAGAAAAGATCCTCGGTGGGATCCGCGCGATCCTTCCGTTCGGTCGCGATCTCGACGCGGACTTGGTCGACCAGCTCGAAGAGCACCTCTATTCGGCCGACATCGGCCCGCGAACGGTCGGCAAGATCATGGAAGCGGTCCGCGCCGCTTGGAAAAGCCGAACGATCAAGACGACGGACGAATGCTTCGCGTTCCTGAAGGCGCACGTGAAGGGCATCCTTTCCGGAGAAAGCACCGCACTGCGTCGCGCGGCGTCGGGGCCCACGGTCGTGTTGGTCGCGGGCGTGAACGGCACCGGCAAGACCACCTCGATCGCGAAAATCGCGAACCGCCTGAAGAAGGACGGCCCGGTGATCCTCGCGGCGGGCGACACCTTCCGCGCCGCGGCCTCCGAACAACTCGCCCTTTGGGCCGACCGCATCGGTGTTCGCCTGATCCGTCAGGACAAGGGCGCCGATCCCGCGGCGGTGGCCTTCGACGCGGTCGAAGCGGCGCTGTCGTCGAAGGCGGCGTGGCTGGTGATCGACACCGCGGGGCGCCTGCACACGCAGGAGAACCTCATGGCGGAACTCGACAAGGTGAAGCGCATCATCCGCAAGCGCATCCCCGACGCCCCGCACGAAACCTTGCTCGTCCTCGACGCCACCACCGGACAGAACGCGATCTCCCAAGCCCTCGAATTCGGCAAGGTGCTCGACCTCACGGGTCTCGTCCTCACGAAACTGGACGGAACCGCCAAGGGCGGCGCGGTCATCGGCATCCGGGACCAGGTGAAGATCCCCGTGAAGTTCGTCGGCGTCGGTGAGAAGGTCGACGACCTCGAAACCTTCGACCCCGATGGGTTCGTCGAGGCGCTCTTCGAACCCCCGGAGACGAAGGGCTAATCC
This sequence comes from uncultured Planctomycetota bacterium, assembly GCA_903916245.1. GTDB lineage: Bacteria > Planctomycetota > CAIWVZ01 > CAIWVZ01. The sequence goes on from CAIWVZ010000007.1 coordinate 10,128, forward strand.
GCGACGATGAACGCGCTGCGGTGGTTGCTGCTGCTCGGCGTCGGGGCGATTCCGCTCGTCGCGCTCCCCGGGCCCTTCTTCGACGGCTTCGCGACCCCGCGACAAGCCCTCGCCGTCGCATGGGTGCTCCCCCTGGCCCTCCTCGCGGCCGAGCGCACCCCGGGAGCCCTTCCCCGGATCCGACTCCCCGTGCTCGCCCTCGGCCTGACGGCGCTCGGCGGACTCATTCCCCACGTTCTCGGGGGCTTCGACGCGAACGCACTCGCCGTAGGACTTTGCCGGACCACGATTCCCCTCGCGTTCGTGGTCGCGGGCGCCGCCCTCTCCGGGTCGCCGTGGAGATCCCGACTCGTCACGACCGTCGCCATCGCCACCGCATCGTCCTTCGTCGCCACGGTCGGACGCCGTCACTTCGACCTGTTCGCGTGGATTCCCGATCGCCTCGACGTCGCCCCGTCGGGCCTCGTCGGCAATTCGAACGCCCTCGCCGAGGTCTTCGCCCCTCTGGCGGCCGCGGGCCTCGCCCGTCTCGCGGCCGGAGCAAACGCCCCCTTCGGCGCCGCCCTCGTCGCCGGCTGCGGCACCGCCCTCGTGTTCCTCTCGCGCTCCCGTGGCGGAGCGTTGGCCCTCGGCGTCGGGGCGGCCATCGCCGCGGCGGCGTGGATCCTGACGGCCGGAGGTGCGCTCCGCGCCCGCCGGGCGGGCATCGTGACCCTCGTGATCGCCCTCGCTGCCCTGTTCGTCACGATCCTCCCCCAAGCGGCGCCCGTGCGGGATTCGCTGGTCTCGATCGTCGACTCCGCGGCTCCGACCAATCGCGTGCGCCTCGGCCTTTGGCGAGGCGCGACGGAGCTCGCGGTCGCCGAAGCCCCCACGGGCGTCGGCATGGGGCGCTTCGAATCGGCATTCCTTCCCTATCGCACCGCCGAGGAGTGGAGCCTTTCGGGGGCCGACACCCGGGCCGACGATCCGCACCAGGAGTTCCTCCGGGCGGCCGCGGAAGGCGGTGTCCTCGGCCTCGCCGGCCTCGTATTCTTCCTCCTGCTCGGGATCGGACGTGGGCTGAAGGCCGCACGCCAGGGCGACCCCGCGGGAGCCCCCCTCGTCGCCGCGGGTTTGGCCCTGCTCGTGACGGCTTGCGTTCGCTCGCCGTTCAGCCATGCGGGGGGCACCCTCGCCTTCGGACTCTTGCTCGGCGCCACGGGTATCGCCCCTCCCGATGTCGGTCGCCTCGACCGTGTCGCGCGCGGCGTCGCCTGGGCTCTCGCGATCCCCGGAATGATCGCCGCCCTCGTCATCCTCGCCGACGACCGCGCGCTTGGAAGCGCCGTCGGCGCCCTGAACCGGGGCAAGGCCGCCCTCGCGAACGGGGATGCCGCCGAAGCCCGCGACGCCCTCCGTCGCGCCGGGCGCGCCGTCTCGCAGCTTCCCGGAGCGCCGCTCAAGGATCCCGGACGCACGTTCCGCGCCGCGTTGGCCGCCGACGACCTCGAACACGCGCGCACCGAACTCGCCGCCGCGGGGATCGCACCGGAAATCTTGGCGGACTTCCCCGACGGGGCCGTCACCGACTCGCTCATCGCCGCCACGCGCCGAGCCGTCCCCGGACACGCGGGTTGCGCGGTCCTCGAAGCCCGTCGTGCGGTCGAATCCGAACGCATCGCGGCCGCGGTGACGACCCTGCGCGCCGCGATCGACGTCCTCCCGAACGCCCCCCGACTCCGGCGGAACCTCGCCGCCGTCCTTCTCGATCAAGACGCGGGAACCGACGCGGCGTTCCGACTCGTCGTCGAAGAAGAACTCCGATTCGGGGGCGCTCCGGACCTCGCGGTGCTGAAGGGCCGTGCGACCCTCGAAGCACTCCGCGGACGGCCGCTGTCCGAGGAGCCGCCGTCGAAACCGCCCCTTCCGCTCCCCGAAATCCCGCCGGGAGAACGGGAGACGTCGCTGCGGCGACACCGCGAACAGCTCTTGGCGGGAATCTCCGCGAACCCCGATCAGGGCGGCTGGCTCGCCGCCTTGGCGGAGACCGGCTACTCCCTCGGAAAAGGCGCGAATCCCCTCTTGGCGCGCGAGGCGAACCGCGCCTTCGCTCGGTCACGGCTCCGTTTCGCCATCGATGCGGACGCGGCGGGCGATCGCGCCGGGGCGTTGCGCTTCCTCCGTCTCGCCCTCCGCAAGGATGATGCGTTGCGCGCCGCGCGTGAACTCGCCGCCCGTTGGGGCGAACCCTTGGGCGACCCGGTCCCCGTCAAGTAGCCGACGTCGCGTCGTCCGACGGATCGCGCGACGCGAAAAAAATTCGCGGCGATCGAAAAAAATCCGTCCTCGCCCCCCACTCACGCCGCTCCACGTCGCGCGCAGCGAGGTGTCGACGCGGACCGCACGCGACGTCGACGGCGCTCCCGCGCGGGCGCCCGCGACGGCGTCGCCGATCGGCGTGTCGACGTCACGCG
>CAIWVZ010000008.1 GCA_903916245.1 uncultured Planctomycetota bacterium
CAATCCACCCGGCCGCACGAATTCGACGTAGTCGCGGTAGTCGCGTTCGACGCCGGATTCCGTATGGTCGCCGTCGATGAAAAGGAAATCGACCTTCGCACCGCCGAGCTCGCGGGCGACGCGTGCCTTGAAGGAAGGATCGTGCGAGTCGCCGTCGAGCAACGTCGTGCGGCACTTCGATCCTTCAGGCGCGAACTTGGTGAAGAGCGGCGCCTGTCGGTGAAGGGGGAGAAGGTCGCACGAGATGACACGCTCGCTCGCGAGCGACGACCAAATCAGGAGAGTGCCCCCGCGTGCGGTGCCGATTTCGAGAATCACCTTCGGCTCGAGTTCGGCGACCATCCTCGCGAGACGCGTGATTTCGGACGGGATTTGGAGCGTACGGACGGTCATGTGTCCGCCACCGCCGAAGTGCATCGCCCATTCGACGGTCTCTTCTAGCGTGCGCGGCCGACTCTTGTATTCGGCCAAGCGACGCCGCGCCCACAGCGCGTTGAACGGCTGTCGAAGGTTGCGCCAAAGAATCTTGAGGGCGGAGGGCATCGGGAAACTCCGAGGGAACGGTAGCGAAGACCTCCCTCCGTCGCTAGCGGCGTCGGTCGGCCAACTCTCGATAGATGGCGAGTGTCGCGCGCTGCATCGCGGCGAGGGTGAAGGGGTGATCCGTCGCGATTTCAGGGGGTTTTTTCAAGAATGCGTCGGCGCGGTCGGCGGCGGCGTCGACATCCCCGACGTCGACGGCACCCTCCGGGAGGAGTACACGCATCTGTTCACCGACGCCGCCGTGATCGTAGGCGACGACGGGCCGGCCGAGCGACAGCGCTTCGAGCGAGACGCGTCCGAAGGCTTCCGGGTCTCGAGACAGCGAGAACACGACGTCCGAGAGAGCCATGACGTCGCGGACGTCGGAGCGATGACCGAGAAACGTCACACGATCGCCGAGGCCGAGAGCCGCGACTTTCTTGTCGAGTTCGACTTTGAACTCGCGGCGCCGCGGATGGGTGTCTCCGAGAAGAAATCCGTGCACGTCGCGGCCGCGTGCGACGAGCGTCGCGAGGACGTCGAGGAAATCCTCCTGGCCTTTCCAGCGCGTGAGTCGAGCGGGAAGCAGGAGGCGGCGGCGTTCGCGGGTGAGCGGGTGAGCCTTGAAGAAGGCTTCGCGGATATCGGGCGGCGGTACGTAGCCGCGAGGGAACTCCGCCGGATCGACGCCTCGGTGAATCACCGTCACGTCGTTGATCGACGTGCGCGGGTAGTGGGTCGCGATGTGTGATCGGATCGTTTCCGAAACGGCGACGACCTTTTCGCCCTTGGTCATGATGCTCGACCAAAGTCCCGGCGTGTAGGTGCCGTGGTAGGTCGTCATGAATCGTGGACGACGTGCGGGGTCCATTCCCCGCCATGCCCACCACGCCACCCATGCGGGCATGCGACTGCGGACATGGAGGATGTCGGCGTTCGTCGATGCGAGGAGTCGGCGCAACGGTCCAATGCATCGCAGGAACGTCAGCGGCGATTTCACCCCGACGGGGAGAGGCACGTGTTCGCTACCTTCCGATCGAAGGGTCGATTCGAGGCGGCCGCCCGCGGACACGACGATGGATCGATGACCTTCCGCAACGAGCGCACGACCGATTTCGAGGGTGCCCCGCTCGACGCCGCCCGCGTCGAGGGCCGGAAGAACTTGGACGACGACGAGCGGTTTCATCGAAGGAATCTCTCGATGATGACATCCGCGCAGCGAGCGGCCTCGTCGAGGGGTGCGGGGGAGGACTCGAGTCGCGGGTCGTCGCGTTCGGGGATCCCTGCGATGACGCGTTCTTCTCGGACGAGCTCGCTGATTCCTTCGGCGATCTTCGAACCTTTAATCGGCGTCGCCGCGAAAAGCACCGTTTTGCATCCCGCCGTCAACGCTTCGTAGACCATCGACACCGAATCGGGAGTGACGCACGCGTACCGCGCGTCGGCCAACGTCTCTTCGAGCCAACCCGGCGGTGTGGACTCATGGGAAAGCACAGTCAGATTCGGGGCGTGGGAGACGCCCGCGAGCCAATCGTTCGGCGTGCGTCGCGACGTCGACAACGTCCACGCGATGTCTTGGAAACGCGCGACGAGGAAGGAGATCTGACTTTGGATCGTCCCCCCGTCGAAGGTGAAGTGGCGCGACGGGCCACCGACGAGGATGACCCCGCGTCGAGGATCGTGGGTGCCGGGCCGTGGCGAGGGCGCCAACGCGCCGCGAGTCGTCAGGACGCGTGGTCCGTCGATCACTCCGTCGTGACGCGGAGCGACCACGAGGTCGAACCATCCCGACGGGACGGAAGGAGACATGACGACGATGGTCGGCGCCCCGGTCGCACGTCGGGCCGCTAGGAGCGACGCATGGGTGGCGTGTCCGGCACCGATGACGAGAGCCGGCTTCGGCAAGGACGAACCGGCGGGGAACCGCGCGAGCAGTGCGTCCCACCAAGCGCCGATCCCCGCGACCGCCGGGATGTCGACGACGGTCAAACCCGCACGTCGAGC
>CAIWVZ010000009.1 GCA_903916245.1 uncultured Planctomycetota bacterium
CATGGGTCCGTCCGGCTCCGGGAAGTCCACCCTTCTCAACCTGATCGGAGGACTCGACCGTCCGACGGATGGCGAGATTCTCGTCAAAGGGACCGACATCGGCGACCTCGACGACGCGGACCTGGCGGACTGGCGCGCGGACAACGTCGGATTCATCTTCCAGGCGTACAACTTGGTCCCGGTGCTCACCGCGTCGCAGAACGTCGAACTGCCGCTGCTCCTGCAGCCGCTGTCGCGCGCTCAGCGGAAGGAACAGGTCAAAAATGCGCTCGCGTTGGTCGGCCTCACCGACCGCGCCGACCACTATCCGAATCAACTCTCGGGCGGCCAGGAACAGCGCGTCGCGATCGCACGCGCCATCGTCACCGACCCGACGCTGATTCTCGCCGACGAACCCACCGGAGATCTCGACGCGACGAACGCCAAGTCGATCCTCGACCTGATGGACGCCCTCAACAAGCGCCACGGCAAGACGATCGTCATGGTGACGCACGACCCGTCGGCCGCCGCCCGCGCCGGACGCCTGGTGCAACTCGAGAAGGGCGCGCTCGCAGCGGGGATGAAGACATGAGATTCCCCTTCGGTCTCGTCGTGGCGCACGCCCGGAAGGGGTGGTTCCGCTCCGTCCTCACGGCCGGATCGGTCTTCATCGCCGTCTTCGTGTTCGGCGCGATGCAAACCGCCGTCCACAGTCTCGACGCCGTCGTCCAGGATTCGAGCTCGAGCCGAATGATCGTCGAATCGGCGGTTTCGCTTTTCGTCACGCTGCCGACGAAGATCGAACAGGAACTCAAAACCGTGCCCGGCGTGAAGGAAACCACCCACTGGACGTGGTTCGCGGGTGTCTACGTGAGCGAGGACAACTTCTTCGCGCGATTCGGTACGGACGTCGAAAGCATGCGCAAGGTTTACGGGAAGGAGATCGACCTCCCCGACGAAGCATGGGACAGATGGCAACGCACGCCGACGGGATGCATCGTCGGCCTCGATCTCGCGGAACGCTTCAACTTCAAAGTCGGCGACCAAATTCCGCTCAAGGGCAACATCTTCCCCGGCGATTATCGACTCGAAGTCTGCGGCGTCTACAAATCCCGCGTGCGCTCCTTCGACCAAAGCACGCTCTTCTTCCACCACAAGTACATGAACGAGGTGTCGAAGCAGAACGACGGCCCGCGGGACGTCGTGTCGATCTACGCGTTGCTTCTCGAAGATGCGTCGATGGGCAAAGACGTCGGCGACGCGATCGACTCCAAATTCGAGTCGTCCCGCAATCGAACGCGCACGTTGACCGAGCGCGCGTTCCAACAGTCCTTCGTGACGATGTGGGGCAACCTCCCCGTCTTCTTCAACGCCCTTTCACTCGTGGCTCTCGCGGCGACGTTCATGGTGACGCTGAACACGATGCTGCTGAACGGACGTGAACGCGTGAAGGAATGCGGCGTCCTGAAGACGCTGGGCTTCGGAAGCGGCACGATGTTCGGACTGCTTTTGACGGAAAGCCTCGTCTACTGCCTCGGCGGTGCGATTCTCGGTGGTCTCGCCGTCTCCAATCTGAACGGCGCGGTCGTGCCGCGCATCGAATTGCCTCTCCACGTTCCGGCCGACTCGATGCTCATCTCCGTCGCCATCGGCGCCACCCTCGGCATTCTCTCCGGCATCGCCCCCGCACGCGCCGCCGCCAACATGAACATCATCGAAGCGTTGCGGAGGAGAACGTGATGAAGGTTCCGTTCCGCTATCACATCCGC
>CAIWVZ010000010.1 GCA_903916245.1 uncultured Planctomycetota bacterium
CCCGAAGTGCGTCGCGCCCTTCGCTCCACTCCGCGTCGACCCCCGACGGTACGGCATAAGCGTCGGAACCGGACGGAAGCGCGTCGATCGCCGCGCGCAGCGCGTGCGTATCCCCCGGAGGAACCCCGATGGCGACTCCACGCGTCACGGCATCGGCGAGCCCGCCGATGGCACTCGCGATCACCGGACGCCCGTAGGCCGCCGCTTCGCGCGCGACGATTCCGAAGGTTTCGGGCCAAAGCGACGGCACGACCACCGCGTCGAGCGTCTCCATCACGGCGCCGAGCGCCTCGGGTGCGTAGCGACCACACCACCGGACGCGCCCCGGTGCGGCGGTGGCGACCACCCCCGCGACGTCCGCGCCCGCATCTCCCCAGACGTCGAGGGACGTCGGACGCGCGCAGGCCGCCACCGCGCGTGCCGCGGGAACGATCCCCTTCGCGAACGCCGGATCGCCGAGAAAACCGACACGGAAAACCGTTCCGTTCGGACGGCGCGGCGGCACGACGCGAGGACGCTTCCAGACCGGAGGGATCACCCGCATCCGATCCGCGAGGACACCGAATCGCTCGGCGCATCTCCGACGGGCGTCCTCCGACGGAAACACGAGCGCATGGGCCGACGCCAACATGTCGGCGATGCGCCCCTCGCGTTCCGCGAGCAGTCGCAAATCTTCGGCGCGCCCTAGAAAGGCCCGGAGAAAGGCCCGACCTTTGGAATCGGGACTCCTCACCGCTTCGATCAACCGCGGAACGACGCAGGCGGCACACGTCTCGGGAACGACCGTCTCGCAGACGACGTCGTCGGGGCGATAGCGCCGACCGCGCGGACAGGTCGCGACATGATCGTGCAAAGTGACGACGACGCGCGCCCCGAAGGCGCGCGCCGCGGCGGCCATGCCCGACGACAACCACGACCAATGATGGATATGAACCACATCGGGGCGGACGGATCGAAGAACGTGATCGAACGCCGTTTCGGCGGGAGGAAACCGGGTGCGCTCACGGAAAGACGTTCCGCGGAGTCCCCGGTGGGTGAATACGAATGCACGGCCGCCTTCGGAGGACGTCTCCTCGGAAACTTCGAGATCCGAACCCGAACCGTCGATCGCGCGCGTGAACCACGACACGTCGAAACGGTCCGAAAGGACTCGGGCGAGTTCCCCCATGTGGTTGCCCACACCGCCGCCGCGGGCGTCGGGAGCGACGTGACCGACGAGAAGAGCGCGCGGCCTCACACGGATTTCCTGAGCACGGCATCCACCCAACGGTGTCGCCCTTCGCGCTTCCATGCGACGGATTTGGCTCCGAGCCACTGCGCGAGATTCTGCGTGAACGCGTAGAGGGGCAACTTCAACGTCCACCAAAGTTTGAACGCGACGTCCCGATCGTCCCGCCACACCACCGGAAGAAGATGGAGGAAATAGCGCACCGAACACAGCGGAACGTCGGTCCAACGCGGCAACGTGTGCAGACCGAAGAGTTCGTGAAGATTCTGGTGGTCGAGATAAACGCGCTTGAATTCGTAGAGAATCGGCGACGTATGCGAATGGATCACGACGGAACCCGGATCGTTCACGATCTTCCATCCGGCGAGTACGGCCCGTCGGCCCCATTCCACATCTTCCCCGAACTGCCGTCGCGCGTAGGGAACCTCCGCCATGGCCGATTTCCTGACGCAGCTCGCGACGTCGTCGAAACGCGAGACCAAATACCGCTCCCACGGCGTCATGCGCTCGAACGCTTCGGGAGTCACCGGCCCCTGCACGACGGGCGGACCTGACTCCGCGGTCCAGTCCTTCAAGCGATCCCGCGCGAACGGATCGCAGTCGGGACGCGGACGCTGAGAGCAGTAGACCCCCGCGACACGGGGATCGGAGAAGTTTCCGACGAGACGGGCGAGCCATCGGTCGTCGACGGGCTCCGCATCCTGCGTCAACAACGCGACGATCTCACCGCGTGCCTCGGCGACACCCCGATTGCGCGTCGTTCCGTGATTGAACTCGGAGTTCGGAATGCGGATCACGCGGATCGCCGGGTACTCGGCCAAGAGTTCGAGCGTGCCGTCGGTCGAACCGGAATCGATCACGAGAATCTCGAACGGGAACGGCGTGCGTTGGGCGACGAGTTTCGCCAAGACGCCCCCCAACTCGGGCAAACCGTTCCACGTCGGAATGAATACCGTGCAATAGGGTGTCGCCGTCGCGTCGGGGTGGAGAAGACCGGGCGCATCGACGCCTTCGAGCGCTTCCCGATGCCGGCGCGCCGCGACCACCGAGACGTACGACCGCGACGTCTCGTCGGCACATTCCGCGATATCTCGCACGATCGGAACGGACGCCGCCAACGCTTCGTGGACTTCGGGACGTTCGACGACCTCGGCGAGTCGAGCCGCCAACGCCTCCGCATCCCCCGGCGGAAAGAACAGTCCCCCACTCCCTTCTTCGAACGCCTCGAGCAACGCCCCGTGCCCGGAGGCGATGACGGGGACACCCGCGAGAAACGCCTCGCGAGCCGTCAAACAGAACGACTCCCACCACACCGGAGGCACGACGAGAAGATCGATGCCGCGTAGAAGCCTCGGAACGTCGGCCGGATCGTAGGCACCCGCGAAGCGCACCCGAAGTCCCTCGCAGGCGGCACGCAGGCGATCGACGTAGCCCCCGCGCCCGTGAAACGCGGGCGCCTCGCCGTGAACGACGAGTTCGATATCGGTGCGACCGAGGCGCTTCCACGCATCGATCAGTGTGTGAACACCCTTGGACGGAATCACGCTTCCCAGAAAACCGACGACACGCACGCCGGCACGTCGCCGCTTCACCGCTTCGTACCCGTCCGATTCGAGCCCGTGAACGATCACACGCACCAAAGAGGGGTCGAGCCCCCATTCGACCATCCGCCGCGCGTGAAACTCGGACGGAGCGATCAACAGATCGACGCGATTGAGGCGCTGCAACAAACGTGTGTCGGAGTCCGCGAGCACCGACGACCCGACGTCGAAATGCGGCCACAGCTCTGCGAGGCACGTGGAGCACCGATCACGATCGAGAGTCTCGCAGAGTTGGAGGTCGGGAGTGATGCGCTGGCCGCGCGGACACGGAAGCCAGTGATCGTGCAGCGTGACGACGGTCGGGATGCGACGCACGTGGAGTCGGTCGAGGAACGACGTCGACAGGCAACTGAAGTGATGGATATGAACGACGTCGGGGGATACGGCGTCGACGACGGTTTCGAGTGCCGCGTCGATCGAAGGGTTCTCGTGGATGGTCCGATACGACGTCGCATCGTGAAAGTCGTAGGCCATCCGGTAGACATCGAAGCCGTCGAGCGCTTCGCGTCGAACCGAAAACGGGGTCCGCCCCTCCGCGGACTCGCGACACGCCAACACGACGCGGTCTCCACGTCGCCGCAAAGCCCGCGCCAATCCCATGACGTGGACTTCCGTCCCACCGCGCGATGCGGGCGGCAAGCCCATGGTGAGCATGAGGACCTTCATGCGAGCGCCTCGCCGGAAACGGATTTCATCGCCGCTGAATAGCGGGCGAGCATCGAAACCGCATCTTCGCGAATATCGCGAACAACCGCGGGATCCGGCTCCAACTTCCGCAGCGCCTCGCGATCGAGAGCCAATCCGCGAAGCACGGAGGCGAGATCGGCGGCGTCACCGGCCTTGAAATGCAAGCCGTTCACCCCGTGCTGAACCAATTCCTTCATGCCCCCGATATCCGAGGTGACCACGGGCGTCTTCGAAAGAAACGCCTCGTGGATGGTCAAGGGAGCATTCTCCCACCAAAGACTCGGAACGACGAGCACGTCGATGTCGGCGAGCAAACGCGCGACGTCGCGATTGTCGAACCGTCCGAGGAGGGCGACATGCGGATTGCGAATCGTCGCACGAAGGTGCGCGGTGTAATCGGGGAAGATTTCGAGCGCCCCGTGAATGCGCCCTTCGACGGGATACGACGCCAACGATTCGAGAGCCTCGACGAGCACGCCGAGCCCCTTGTAGGACGAAATGGTACCGAGATAGCCGACGCGAAGACGTTCCGAACGGGACTTCGGATGTTTGGGGAAGCGTTCGACGTCTTGCCCGTAGGGGGACCAGACGATCCGATCCGACGGGAGGACACCCGAGGCGAGGAATCGATCGCGCAGAAAGCGACTCGGCGCGAAAAACATGTCCACGGCCCGAAACGCCTCCCGAGTCCGAGAAAGACGCGAGCGGATCGCCGCCTCCCTCTCGGGGTGCGTCCCCGGAGACGCTCCACGAATCGCGAGGCGACGCGCGACGCGATTTCCAATCTCTTTCAAAGGATCGGGAGCGGCCTCCACGGCGCGGCGCAACACGGTCCCCACCAGTCGCCCCGTGGAACTTCGGGACAACGACACGTGCGTGATGCAATCGGCGCACGTCGAAGGAACGGGAAGTTCGCATCGCTCGCCGTCCGGCTTGCGCATTTGTCCGTCGCGGGGGCAAATCGCCATGTACTCGTGCAACGTATAGAAGACGCGGCATCCCGCCTTCCGCGCACGCGCGAGGATGCCGAGCCCCCAGAACTTGAGATGCTGAACGTGGACGACGTCCGGGCGCACGCGTCGAAGGATCCCGTCGAACACGCTGTCCATCTCGGGGTCTTCGTAGGTGGAACCGAACGTGGAAAACGCGTCGTGATGCACCACTTCCGTAAACGGAAGTCCGTCGAACGTTCCTTCGCGGGTTTCGTACTGCGGTCTCTCCGGTCGATTTTCACAGAAGGCCAGATGGACGTCGACGTGCTTCGACAACGCCTTCGCGAGTTGATGGGTGTAAATCTCCGAACCCGCCGCGTGGTACGGCAGAAAGTCGTGAACGACGAAGAGAACCTTCGGCCGACGCGACGACGATCGGATCCGCCCTTTGAGCGCCGTCGAAGCCCCGCGATCTTCGAGGACCGCGCGACGCAACGCGTCGAGTTCCGCGGCCGTCTCGGCATGTTGGCGCGCCCACGAGGACGCGGTTTCCGGATCGAGGGAACCGCCGTCGAAGGCGGCGCGGAGGATCTCTTCCGAACGAAGCAGGCGTTCACGCTCGCGTTCGGCTTCCGAGCGCAAGGCGTCGTAGCGAGAACGCGCCGCGTCGGCATCGGCCTTCGCTTCTTCCAACACGGACTCGAGATGTCGGATGCGGGCGGCGTCCGCGTTCACCCGCGCCTGCAAACCCGAAGCCGTCGCCCTCTCCGCCGCCACGACGTCGGAGACGTCCCGTCGTCGGCGTTCCGAGGACGCGAGGACGTCCTTCAGTTCGGCTTCGCGATGAAAGGCGCGTGCGAGATCCGCGTCTTTCGCCACGGCTTCCCGAGCGAGCGCTTCGAGGCGCGTCGACAACGCCCGCTGCGACGTCGCGAGAATTTCGATCTCCTCGGCGCGTTCGGCGACTTCGCGCTCGCGGTATCCGATCACGGCTCTGAGCGTGCGGACATCTCCCTCGAGATGCGCGAGAAGCGCGTCGACGCTCCGACGGGCCGATCGTTCCATGCGCCACGCATCGGAAGCGAGACGAGCATCGGCCTCCGCACGAACGAGGCGGCGCGCGAGGTCCGCCGTGGACGTCAGGGCGGCATGGAGCGTCTTCTCCACGTCGTGACGCGCGAGAACTTCCCTCTCGGCCCGGAGGAACTCCGCCTCCGCGCGTACGGACGCCTCCGAAGCACGGGCGGTCTCCGTATCGAAGCGTCGCTCGGTGTCTCGAAGTTGCACCTCGCGCTCCGCGAGCGCCGCCTCCACGCCGCTCAACGTACGTTCGAGTTCGAGGAGCCGATCGACGGAACGCCCACCGTCGTGGGTTCCTTCCCGCAAACTGGCCACCCACGTTTCGAGCTCCGAACATCGCGCCGCATACTGGCGCACGGATTCCTTGAAGCCGTCGAGCACCGTTCCGAGTCGCGCGATCTCCGCTCGGGCCTCCGAGACGCCGGCTTCCGCCGCGCGGAAGTTCGCGAACAAGTCGTCGTAGCGAACGATCTCCGCTTCCACCCGACCGCGTGCTTCGACGATGGACATCGAAGCGCGACGCAGCGCCTCACGGGAGCGTCGTTCGATGCCAGCCCAAAGTCCGGGCTCGGCGATCGGCGTCTTCGGACGGGCTTTTCCGTAAATCGCATCGAGAGCGTCGACGTGGGCGTCGACACCACGATCGACGGGAATGCAGGCGCGCGCGGCGTCGATTCTCACACGGTCGCGGACGAGCGTTTCAAGAACCGCCGCAAGACCTTCGACGGAATCGGGCGGATACACGAAGCCCGCATTTCCGATACGTTCCTCGAGCGCCCCGCACGCGGGGACGATCGCGGGGAGCCCCATCGCGAACGCCTCGTCGAGCACGAAACTCCACGATTCCGAAGCCCGGGAAGGAATCACGACGACGTCGTAACGGTCTCCGTCGAGCTCGGAAGGCACGTAATCTCCGTGTTCGAAGATCGGCATCCCTTCCATAAGGGCATCGAGCCGCGCGCGCATCCGCGGATCGGCCGCGATCCCGTAGACGTCGAGACGGAGCCCGGCACGCACGGACGGCGCGAGTCTTCCGACCGCTTCGTAGAGTAGGGGTACGCCCTTCACGTCGTTCAGGTGCCCGAAATGCAGGACACGAAGCGGCGCGTCGACGGCAATGCTCGACGACTTCGAGCGTCGAGGTACGTGTTCGCGCGAAGGGTGCGCCACCACGATCGGTCGCACCTCGGAAGGGAGCCACGGAGCGAGGAACGCGGCATGGGCCTGCGTCGGGACGAGGACCGCATCCGCGGCGGCCACCTCGGCCCGCATGTCGGCGACGAAGGCGTCGAGCGCGCCGCGACACGTGTCCTCGTCCATCCCGAACGGAGTCGGCGCGCATCCGAAGCACGACGCGGCCCCGGGTTCCCTTCGGCAGAGCCCGTCCGGACGCACCCGAAAAGCGATGGGGCAGGACACCGTGGCGTCGTGAAGCGTGACGCACACCGTTTTCCCCAACGACCGCGCCCATCGAACGAGATGGCGCGACAGACGAATCCATTGGTGCACGTGCACGACGTCGGCGTCGGCGGCTTCCGACCGCGCCACGAGTTCGAGGGCCTCGGAATCGTCGGAGCGGTCCCACTGATCGATGAAGAGCCCCGACTTGCGGAGCCGAAGATGCGTCACCCCGGGAATCGGACCTTCGACGCGTTCGAGCGTCGTCGATTCTCCGACTTGCATCGTGCCGAAAAGCACCGTGACGTCGTCTCCCCGCGCCGATTGAGCTTCGGCGACCCGAGCGACCACGGATTCCGTCCCGCCGCGGCATTCCGGAGGAAAGCCGTGTACCACATGCAGGATCTTCCGCTTCCCCTTCGCCCCCACCCCTTCTCCCGCTCTACCCTCTCGCTCCCGTCTCCGTCATAGTCGGCGATCGAGATCGATGAAGTACGTGTCCTCGCGATAGTTTCCCTGCCCGAGCTGCGTGTTGTAGTTGCAGTCCTTGCAACAGGGAATCGGATCCCCGTCGAGAAGCCGTTGTCGCATTTCGCGCATCGGCGCGTTGTTCCAAATCTCCGACAAATTCGTGGCGTGCGTATTCCCGACGACCGGGCGTCCCTGGATGCAGCAGGGAGCGACGTCGCCGGAGACGTTCACGAACAACTCGTTCCAAAGGAACTTGCAGGTGTTCCGCGGCTTGCCGTCCGGACCGAGCGACGGCGGCGGCGGCTCGGCGGGCGCCACGGCGAACGCCATCGAACGAGCTCGGCGATCGTCGGGATCCCCCGCCATCTTGATCGGCTCGTCGACGCCGAGACCTCCCACTTCGGAAAGCGGGATCAGCACGTCGCCTTCCGCGAGAGCCGCCGGAGCTTCGTCGACGGGTCCCCCCGCCAAGGCCGCGGCGAGATGCGGGAGAGGGCCGTCCGGCAACGTCGGTTCGACGAAGGAAACGGCGGCGATCTCGTCTTCCGAAACATCCGGGAACTCGACCGGCAACGCGGTCCGCACTCCGAGTTCCTCGGCCACTCGGCGCGCCTCGCGCAGCGCACGATTCGCGAGCGCTCGGTGACGCAGCAGCGAGGAGTTGGCCAACTTGTCGTTGAACGCGATCATCCACGCACCGGAGACGAGGTCGACACCGAGCGCCTTGGCGATCCTGATGATCGTCGGCAACTCGTGCGCGTTCTCCTTCATGAGCGTCACCGCGAGGTGGAAACCCGGACGCCGTTCGGGAGGCAGAGATTCGCGCCAACGCGCGTAACGCAACATGTTGCGCGTGACCTGTTCGAAATCGGAACCTACGCGAATGCGGTTGAAGGTGCGTCGGGTTCCGCCGTCGAACGACACGATGAGGCAGCCGAGGTGGGGGCCGACTTTGGCCAACATCGGAGCGTCGAGCAGGACGACGTTCGAAATGAGTTCGAGCCGCGTCTGCCACTTCGCGCACTCTTCGAGCACCTCGTCGAGGTAGGGCACCATCAGCGGTTCGCCCACCACGGTCAGATTCACGATGCGCGCGTGCGGAAACACCTGCGGCGCGAGCATCCGAAAGGTCTCGACGGGCATGTGCAGGTCGTACCGACCGCGACCTTGCTCGCGCGGCACGGGGAACTCGCACATGCGGCAATAGAGATTGCAGTCCGCCGTGAGTTCGAGCGTCACCTTGAGAGGGAGTCCGTCGACGAACGCGTCTCCGTTGCTCGCGGCCTCCCGGACGCGACGCTCGTTGTCCGCCTTGTAGGCCGCGATCTGCTCGGGCGTGTAGCGGGATGCGTCGTAGAGACTCGCGTCGGACATGTCAGGAAACCTCGCGAGTATCGTACGCCACAACTACCGATGCGGCATGGCTCAAGAACGATTCCGGGGGGGTGATTCCCGCCCTGAGGCGCGCCAATTCGACGCGGTCGCGGGCCAATCCGGCGAGAACCTCGGCCAAGGCCCCGGGATCGCCGGGGGGCACCAACCGACCGTTCACGCCGTCTTTCACGATTTCCGGTATCCCCCCGAGCGCGGAGGCCACGACGGGAACCCGATGCGCCAGCGCCTCGGTGATGGTCAGCGGATGATTATCCGGCCAAATCGACGGGACGACGAGCACGTCGATCTCGGCGAGCCTTCGCGGCGCCTCGTCCGGGCGGAAGGCCCCTTCGATGGTGACTCCCGGGGGAAGACCTCCCCCGACGACCGAGGACACGTATTCCGGACGCAAATCCGTCCGCCCGTGGACGCGCAACGTCGCCTCCCCCGGGCCCAAACGCGAGAACGCCGCGACCAAGACATGGAGACCCTTCGGCGGCGCGACGGTGCCCATGTAGCCGATCCGAAGCGGGGCTCCGGCGGCGGCGGGAACGGCACGGAAACCGGGATCGGCGTCCACGCCGTGCGGAATCACCACCATCTTCTCGGCCGGCAGCCCGAACGCCGTCAGAGCGTCGGCGACATGCCGGGACGGCGCGATGAATCGATCGGTGGACGCGGCGAGAGCGCCGACCGCGGCTCGACGGGCCTCGAGGTCGTACGAAGCGCTCGTCGAGGGGCTCCGAAGACGCCGCAGGGCGAGGGCGCCGGACCGCAACCAGCGCGCGGGAAAGGACCCCGAACGAATCCCGAAACGCGACATCGTGCGGGCGACCGCCGCTTCCCCGCGACCAAGCCCGAATCGAAAACCGTCGAGACACGCGCGGCAACGTTCGGGCGTCGCACCGGGGCACGGGCGTCCCCGCGCATCGAGCAGCTGGCCGTCGCGGGCGCAGGCGAGCCAATGATCGTGCAAGGTCATGACGAGACGAACGCGGGGTGCCCCGTCGAACACGTGGAATCCGAGGTGGCGCAGATGCTGCACGTGAATTACGTCGGGCCGGAACGTCGCGACGAGCGGCGCCAACACTCCGCGCGTCGCCGGAGGAAAAAGGGTCTCTTCCGCGGTGGCCGCGACGCGATCCACTCCGACGAAGGTATGCGGAAGGCCCTCGATCGATCCGTCGCGAAGCGTACCGGGACGGGTGAGGCCGGAATCGTCGCCCGAGACGAGATGAACATCGTGCCCGAGCTGGGTCAGCGCCTTCGCCAGTCGCAGGGTGTACACCTCGGTGCCCGCGGTGAAACGCGGCGGCAACTGGTGCGCGACCTGAAGGATCCTCATGCCCGCGGTTTTAACGCGGGAGGCTTGGGAGGGCGACCGAGAAGTCCGTCGAGAGTCCCACGGGCCTTGGCCCACGCCGCGCGGCCGCGGCCGCGCACGCCCGCGGAGAGGAAAAGAAGGGGCCAAAGAAGCACGTCGAACACGATCCACGACGCCCAAAGGGACCACGTGCCGTGCCGCTTGAGAAAACGGATCGCTCCATGGGCGGTCAGGTACTTGCGTCCGGGCGAGTACCCCCCGCCCGTCGACCAGCCCCCCGGGTGTTCCATCGACGCGCCGGGAACGTAGAGCAGGCCGAATCCGGCCTCGCGGGCACGAAGACAAAAGTCCGCATCTTCCAGGTAGACGAAGTACGCCTCGTCGAGCGTTCCGATCCGTTCGAAGACTTCGCGCCGAACGAGCAGCCCGCATCCCGTCAACGAGTCCGGAACGTCCTCCTCGAGGAAGAGTCCGTCGCCCCGGCGGTCGAAACCCCGGAGTCGCCCGAGATTCGGCCCGAACCCGAAGACGACGCCGCAGCACCACAGGATTCCCGCCTCGCGATCGCGCCAGATTCTCGGCCCGAACACGCCGACATCGGGCCGACGACGGGCGGCGTCGAGCAAGGCCGGAAGCGTTCCCTCGTCGATACGCGCGTCGTTGTTCAGGAGGAAGACGAAGCGCGCCCCCTCCGCGAGGGCCGCATCGACACCGCGGTTCACGCCGCCCGCGAATCCCGCGTTGAACCCGACGGACTCGATCCGAGCTTCCGGAAAACGTCGGGCGAGCCGTACGACGTCGTCCCCTTCCGAACCGTTGTCCACGATATGAACACGCACGTTCGGAGCGACGTCGATCACGCGCGCGACACACGCCTCCGTCTCCTCGCAGCCGTTCCAGTTGAGCACCACGACGTGGACGTCGCGGGATGTCACTGCACGAGCCCTCGAAGACAGGTCCACATGAGACGCAGAGAACCGTCGAGTGCGGTCGCACCGGCATCCGCCCCGCCCTGCGCCAACGCGGTTCGCGTGAACGTCATCTTCGGAGCGCCGATGAGTTTGCGATCCGAGACGATCTTGCGACGACGTCGGAGCACCGACTTCTCCCTCAGAGCGCCGACCGCACGCGCTTTACCGCGCAGATACGGAACGAGATGCCCGGTGATCGTCGCGAACGCCGCCCATGCCGCCTCGTAGAGGAGAAGCGCCGGCGAAAGCGCGAAGATCGTCCAACCGTCGAAGTCGCGTCCGATCAGCATCCAACGATTGCGGCTGTGCAATTCGACGCGACGCGCCGGATATTCGGCATCTTTGAGCGACAGCGCGGCGGAACCGCCGACGTTGCGCACGACCAATCCCGCCACGAGAAGAAGTTGATGACCGCGGTGGCGAAGGCGAAGGGCGAAATCGACGTCTTCGGCGAGATAGAAGAAGCGCTCGTCGAAACCGCCGACATCGAGCGCCGCGGCCCGAGAGACGAGGAGGCAACCCGCGGTCAAAACGTCGACCCGCCGCGGACTCGCGGTCGGATCGGGCTTCTCGCCGAGGCTGTAGAGATGCGGAAGCCCCCCGAAGTGCATCCTTCCACCCGCGTACTGAATGGCGTCGGGTCGGTCGTCGAACACGATGGTCGGGCCCGCGGCGACGCAGTCGGGATGTGCGTCGAGCTCCATCGAAAGGCGTTCGACGATATCGGCCTCGAACCCCATGTCGTCGTCGACGAAAAGAACGCGCGCCGTTTCGGCCGCCGCGAGTCCGATGTTGCGCGTCACGCACGGTCCGACGTTCGAGGCGAGCGCTTCGATGCGTGCGCCGGGCAAAAGCGTGGCCGCGAGCTCCGGCGTTCCGTCGGAGGACCCGCTGTCGACGACGATCACCTTCGCGACTCCCCGAAGCGCACGGAGGCACGCCGCCGTGGACGGAAGCGTCGCCAGCGCATTGTGGGTGGTCACCACCACCGTGACGTCGCCCGCACCGTTCATGGACGGCCCTTCGGTCATGGTCAGCCCAACGGAAGACTGAAGTCGGGGGCGCGACACGGCGCGCGCTTACGGAGGCATTTCGGAAGCCCGATGAAGGCGTCGAAGGTCGCCTTCACGACGATCCACCACCCCCCCGGGGTCTCACGCACGGTGGAAAAGAAGCCGATCGTGCCGACGGCGTCCGTGACGGCCGCCTTCTTGCGACCGAATAGCGAGCGCCACAGAAATCCGAAGAGGAACGCGATGACTTGCCCCCACGGGACGTGCTTGAACAAATACCACCACAGATTGCGGACGTGGTAGTAGAGGCTGCGCTTCCCGTGTTTCATTCCGAACGGCGTCCCGTGCTTCACGACGACCGACGGGTACTGCAGGATTCTGCACCCCAAGTTGAGGATGCGGGCCGAAAGATCGCGCTCGTTTCCGTAGATGAAGAAGTCGGGATCGTACCACCCGCATTTTTCAAGGACGTCGCGTCGGGCGAGCGTCGCGCATCCGCGAAACGTCGCCATGTAACGCTCGCGAAGCACCTCCGGATGGGTCATGTACCAATCGGGGGTCCCCGGCTCCCAAACGTGCGACGACACCATCGCGGTCGTCGCCGGTTCCGCCGAAAGTCGCGCGGTCATGCGATCCACCCAGTCGGGAGGCAACTCGACGTCGTCGTCGAGAATCGCGACGAGCTCGGTCCGCGCGGTCGAGAATCCGAGGTTGAACGTCTCGCACGCGCCGTAGCCGGAATGCGGCATCACCACGAGCGTCACGTCGGGGTAATTCGCGGCGATCATCTCGATCGTCCCGTCCGACGACGCGTTGTCGACGACCACGACGGCGTCGAACTTCACGGTCTGCGCGAAAATCGCGTCGAGGTTCCTGCGAACGAACTCCCGCTTGTTGAAGGAAGTCATCACGGCGGTCACGCCGGGACGAGCGTCGCGGACTTCTCCCATGCCGGAGGACCCCCGCGGAAGCGGCGCGTCCATGGACGACCCGGGAGGTGAACTCGGTGCGGTCACGGACATGCCGGAATCATCCTCAACCTGTTGCGGCATCGGACGTTCCGACGCCATCGGCGGAACTCTACCACGCGAACCGGGACCAAGCCGCCTAGAGCGGCATCCAGCGGTCGAGGTCGCGTGAAAGACGATCCACCGCGTCGCAATATCGGTCGATCCCGTCGGGCGGGATATCCGCGAATGCCTCCGCGCCGCGCACGGCGGGATCCGCGACGTTCACCGTGCGTGCACGATTCAGACCTTCGACCTTGCCCACGATGTCCATGTGAACGAGTTGGGACGCGTAAGCCGCCACCGCGCGCGCCTTTCGTTCACGCCACGGCGTGATGTCGAGCAAGACGTTCGCGGGCATCATCGCCCCGATCTCGTAGGCGAGCAGTCGACCCGCGTAGCCCGACAGACGCGCGGCTCGCAAGGTCGCCCACGCGGCCGCACCGTGATCGGGGTGCACTTCGAAAGGTGACGGGAAGGCGATCGTCGCCGGCGCGCAGGACGCGACGGTTTCGGCGATCGCGACATCGACACCCGGCGCGTCCGCCAAGCCTCCGTCCGGAAATCGCAGAAACCGCATCTCGAAGCCGCCGAGCGCCTCGGCCGCCGCGCGCGTCTCGCGCTCGCGCAGCATCACGTAGTCCTCCGCCGCCCGGGTCCCGGGAATGCCGAGCGACCCGTCGGTAAGCACCACGACGGTCACCGGGACGTTCGCGTCCCGATGGGCGGCGATCAATCCCCCTACCCCGATCGTCTCGTCGTCGGGATGCGGAGCCACGACCAACAACGGTCCGCGGACGAACCTGTCGGCTCCGTAGATGGGTTCGAAACGCCGCAAAAAGGTCATCGATGCTTGTCCTGATACTCACGCACGACGGCTTCGAGCGCCTCGACACGCGCCTTGAGCGCCGCGAGTTCGACGGCGCCGAACTCGACCATGGTCAACAGCTCCGGCATGACGATGTGCGCGTAACGCCGGTAAAGCACCGCACGCGTCTCGGCGAACTCCGTGCGCATGGCGGTGACCGCGTTCGTCGCGTCGTCCCGTACGCGGAACCCCGCGGAGATCCCCGGGAGCCGATGGAACTGATAGTCCTGAGCGAAACGCCCGAACATCTCCATATCTTCGAGCACGGGCAGCGTCTCGTCGAATCCTCCGAGACGGTCGGTGCACTCGCGGTGATGCAGCACCATGACGAGGTGCAAATCACCGCGGCGCCACAGCGCGATCTTGGTCCCCTCGAAGACCGGCGCGGGGGTTCGCGAAACTTCCCGATAGGCACCCGAAGAGAGTCGCGTCTGGTGGATCACATCGGCGTCGGAGTACACGATCTTGTGTCCGGTACGTCGAGCCTCCATCACGAGAGACCGGATGTGATCCGGATAGAGGAGATCGTCGTCGTCGAGCCACTGGATTTAGGTCCCACGTGCGGCGGCGAGACCGAGGTTCCCCGCCTTGCAACGACCGACGCCGGGTGTATCGATCACCTTGATGTCGAGGCGGTCTCGGTACGGTGCCACGACCGCCGACACGTCGGCTCCGCCGTCGTTCACGATGATGTGCTCGACGGGTCGCCACGTCGAGTTCGCGACGCTTCCGACCGCGTCCGCGAGAAATGCGTGACGGTCTTTCGTGCGGGTAATGACGGAAACGAGATCGTTCATGGAGATTCCGGACCACGGGCGCGGCCCGCGAGAGTGAGGATATCCGCGACGCGCCCTTCGAGATGGGCGAGACGGGACAGGGAAGCCGCTTCGAGATTGGGAACGGGAGGAACCCTACCCCGAATCGAGGCGTAGACGTCGGCGAGCGCACGCGCGTGATCCAACGTCGACGAAAGCGCGCCGAAAGACGCCTTCAGCATCGGATCGAGGGCGCCCGGGTTGCGAGCGAGGTCGCCGACGGCTGCGACCCAAGCCTCCACATCGCCCGCGGGAAGAACGCGCCCGCGCCCGCCGACACGCTCCCGCATCGCTCCGCGATCGGAAACGAGGACGGGCATTCCGAGGCGCAAGACTTCGTCGAGAGCGTACGAGTAGGACTCGAGTGCGAAACTCGGGAGAGCCGCGACGTCGTGCGAAGCCGCGAGCCTGCACAACGCATCTCGATCGTAGGGGCCGAAGCGCTCGGCACCTTCGAGACGCATACCGGCCTCGACTTCCGGACCCGCCAGGGTCAGCGACACGTCCGCGCCCGCGGCTTTGGCGCGAACGACGACGTCGGCGAGGAATTCCACGCCTTTGATCCGGCAGAGGTTTCCGGCGTGCAGGATGCGAAGCGTCCGCCCGCGCGGAGGCCGGCCCACCGCCTCGACCGAAGGAGAACCCAACGGAAGAACGTCGATCCGCGTCTCCGGAAACACGCGACGCAGAAACTCGGCGTGCGACGTGGACGGCGCGAAGACGCGCATCGCATGGGAGAGTTCGGAACGGAAATCCTCGTGCCGACGACCGAGACGCGCGCGCAGTTCGACCGCGTCGAAGGGATTGTCGGATGCGAGGCACGGCCCGCACGCGTCGACACCCTGAGGTTGTGTGCAGGGGGTCCCGTTCGGCAATCGGAAGAACCGAGCGCATCCGGCGAAATGGTCGTGGAGCGTCACCACCGAGGGAATTCCCCGCGCCGCCGCGCGACGAACGAGATCGTTGCCGAGGTTCCACCAATGATGAACGTGCACCACATCGGGGAGCACACGGTCGAGAGCGGCCTCGACGAGCGGCGCCAAGTCGGGTCGGAACGGATCGGCGGGCTGTCGGAGGATCCGCCCCCCGACGAGGCGGGTTACGGAAACCCCCTCATGAGCCTCGTCGACGGCGTGGGCGGAATCCGCGGATCGTTCGGACCCCGCGAGGACCACGGGCTCGACGCCGATCCCGAGGAGATCGGTCACCAAGGATTCGACGCATCGCTCGACCCCGCCGCGGAACTCGGGTGGAAAGTTGTGGACGCATTGGAGGACCTTCATGCGTCGGCTCCGCGATAGCGTCCCGTGAACGCCTCTCCGTAGACCGCTCCCGCCTCGAGCAGAAGCGCACGATAGGCAGCGAGTCCGCGAACGTGCGGCGCGTAATCCCGATAGATCAACTGACTCGCATAGGCGTCGATCGCCTTGAGTTTGTCGCCCATCGTGTCCGAGACGTCGACCACCGTATCGGGCGTACACGCCGCCCAAACTTCGTAGCCCAACCACGAGGCGCGGTTGCGACGCGCGTCGTCGACGGCGAGGAGATTCCGTACACCTTGGCCGACCATCCAATGATCGGGGTTGAGTTCTCCGTCCCACGGGTAATAGACGACGTCGGGACGATGCGCGTCGACGAGGCCGGCGACGAGCGTGCTGATGCCGTGCACCAAGGCGCGACGCGCTTCGACGGGGTCGGAAGGCAGATCTCCGAACACCTTGCCGAAATCCCCCGCCCCGAGGTTGTCCGGGTACCCGAGGAACACCGTCTCGCGAATCCCGATTCTTCGAGCGGCCTCCTCCGCCTCGCGGCGACGGATCTCGGGAAGAGCCTCGCGCCCGAAGTATCCGTCGGGATCGCCGCCGATTCCGGAAGCAATGAAGACGGCGACGATCGGATCCCCTTGAAGCGCATGGAGGCGCAACGTTCCACCCGGCCCGATCGTTTCGTCGTCGGGGTGCGGAGCGATGACGAGAACGCGCCCCTTCGGGACCGACATCCTCCGCTCGGGATCCCTGGGCGGTGCGAAGGTCATAGGCGCACGCTCCGTCCGCGGACGTCCGTTTCGGCCAACCATTCGAGCGCCGCCGACTCCATCCGTGTGTACGCTTCGAGATCGACCTGCGACTGCCGCAACGGCCGATGCACCTCGCGGATCCACAGATCACCGTCCGGAGGCCACACACCCGCCGCAACGCACGTACGCCACGCGTCGGTACCTCCGGTCGGCTCGAAGGGAACGACCCGGACACGCCGGACGGGGGCCGCCCGCAATAGCGCGAGACGCGCGTCGGTCTTGCCGGGATCTTCACCCGGAAGGCCCACCACGAAAACGACGGCCGCCGCGATCCCCGACTCTTCCGTCCGACGACACGCGTCCGCCACGGAATCCGCGTTCGCCGTCGCGCCGGGAAGCGGGTGACCGTCGATCGCATCGCAATCGAACGCGACACGACGAACACCGAGATCCCGCAACGTCGCGAGAGCGCCGGGAGTGGCGCGTTCGGGATGCAGACGCACCGTGACGGGCAACTCGCGCGCGCCGCAGGCTTCGACGAGCGGCCATGCACGTTCCGGAAGATCACGATCGTGGAACGCCACCGATCGGATGTCGTCGGCGAAATCCCGCAACCCGGTCATCGACGCCGACGGCAAAAGCACCGCTTCGACTTCGAGCGGCGCCTCGAAGCGCGCGAGCGCGGCGACCGGAGAAAGCGTGCGACGCGACGGACGGGAGGCGTAAATCGGAAGTTCGTGGGCGTCGCCGAGCAGGGAAACGCTCATCGCACGTCGGAAACAAGCGGCGCCGCCGAACGCGCCGAAATCCGACGAACCACGTTCCGGCCCGCCGCGCGCAACGCCGTCCCCGAACATCGCGAAGCCGGCGGGTGTGATCTCGGCGACGATGTCGATGCCGAGACCGAAGCCTCCGGGGGGAAGCGGAACACGTGCGAGCGCATCGCCGACGACCACCACGCGTCCCGGCACCGCACGACGCGCCGCCTCCGACAACACGAAATCCGTCTCGCGACCTTCGAGCGTCGACACGATCACGACATCCGACGCTCCGTGCGTCCGCACCGCTTCCGGCAGCGTGTCTTCGGTGGACGCGAAATCGATCGCGAGCGGAACGACGGCGCGTCCATGGAGTTTCAGCGCGCCGGCCGCAAATGCGGTCTCCGCGGAGACTTCCGTCCCGTCGCGTTGAGCGACGAGAAGCACGGGGGGCGCGATCGACTCCGGCATATCCTTGTATGATCGACCACCATGAACGCGGAGGCAACGGTGGCAACCGAAGGAAACGACGCGAAATCCGCCTCGTCGTGCACCTTTTGGTGCCTCACGACCGGGGCGCTGCTCGTAGGCTCGGCACTTCCGGTCCTCGGACGCCCCTACCTTCCCGCCGAGGCGCCTTTCGTCGTGGGGGCGCTCGAACGACTCGGACTTCTCGAATCGACGGCGCTGTCGACCGCGTCGGAGACGTCGGCGTCGCTCCTCGCGGGCTGCATACGTATCGTCGGCGCGACGGAGCGCCCGCTTCGTCTGATCGGCTACCTGCTCCTTTGGCTCGTCGGCTGCGCCATGGCCCACGCCTCCCGTCGCCGCGGCGCGCTCTCCGCCTGTATCGCGATTCCGGGGTTGTTCCTTCCCGGAGCTTTCTCGGGCGTCGCGTCCCCTCTAACCCCGTCCACGTGGCTCGCCGTTCCGGCGGGCCTCTTGGCGTGGTGGTCCCTCCTTCCCGCGCCCGCATGGCTTCCGATGCTCACGGCGATCGGTGCCGGGGCGACACTCGCCCTCTTCGATCCGTTGGCCGCCGCCGTCGCCGCGTTCGGCCTCGCGGCGAACCTGCCTTTCGGGCCCCACACCAAGCGCAAATTCGACGGCGCGGTGGTGGTTTTTGTCGTGATCTTCGCGTGTCTCGACCGCTCCCGTTGGCCGACGGGCGACTTCGGTTTCCGTGCCGGGGTCCCCCTCGGGCTGACCCTCGACGGGCGCGGGCTGTTCGACGACGGGCGCCTCGTGGTGCTTTGGACGTTCGCCGTCGCGGCCTTCCTGCGACTCGGCGCACGCCTCGGCGCTCTCGGGCGCGCCGTCACGGTGCCCCTTCTCCTCGCCGTGGTTCTCGCCCCGCTCCGACTGCTTCCCGAAGCCCCGGACCCCCGCCATGAACTCGACCGGGTCACCACGGCACTTCTGCCCGGAGATGCGATCGTGGTCGATACGTCGCGCGACGCGTGGCGCATCTACGCGCGGGCGGGACACGTCACCCGCCAGCACGTCGTGCCGATGCCCGCCGAAGGTGCCCCGGGAATCGCGGAGGCCGTTCGGCGGGTGCGGGCGGGGCGCGCCGCGATTTGCGCCGACGTCGCGATGCCCGTACCGGATTGCGATCCCGTCGGCGAACGGGCCGCGGGGCATCCGATCGTGGCTCCACGCCCGCGCGGAAACTAGCGCTTCAGGATTTCGGTCATCGTGCGCGTGATCTGACGCGCGTGAGGGCGGGTTTCCTTCCACGAGCCCAACCCGCGCCGCACCCTGAAAATCTCGCGGATCGCGACGAAGGCGAGAACCGTCTTCGCGAGGAGTTTCCCGAAGCGACCGTGGTGCTTCCGGTAGTACGCGATGCGGTTTCTGTGCCACTCGGGAGCGAAATCGGCGTATTTCTTCGTCGACGCGCCTTGGTGATGCACCACGACCGCCTCGTCGAGGTACCAACGCGCGAGACCCGCGTCGCGCATGCGTCGACACCAATCGACATCGTTGAAGAACAACCAAAGGTCGCCGTCCATCGTGCCGACGCGTTCGACGGTCGATCGCGGCACGAGAAGACAGGTTCCCGGCGGCTGTTCGACTTCGCGCGTCCCGCGGTGATCCCAATCGAGGTATTGGTACCGGACGAGTTCGTCCGACTTCGGGAACGCGGCTCCGAGCGGCGTATCCCACCAAAGGAGCGTCGCGAGACCGGGCCACCGCATGCACGCCCGCTGAATCGTGCCGTCGGGATTCACGAGTCTCGGCGCCACGCAACCGAGTCCGGGCACGCGCGTGGCGGCGAACGCGATCATCTTCCGGATGGAGTCGGGGGCCGGGCGCGTATCGGACCCCAAGAGCAACACCCATTCTCCGCGGGCGAGCGCGAGAAGATGATTCACACCCTTCGCATACCCGTCGTTGACCGGATTGCGGACGAGACGCACCCAGGGGAATCGGCTCTCGACCATCTCGGCCGACCCGTCGGACGACGCGTTGTCGACGACGATCGTTTCCGACGAGATTCCGTCGCAAGCCTCCCGAACGGCATCGAGGCACTCCGCAAGGAGTGCCTCGGTATTCCACGACAGGATGGCGACGGAAACCGTCGGCCTGCTGGCCGCCGCGTGGGTCACGCCCGCTTCACTCGTACTTCTTCTCGATTTCGCGCTGCAGCTCGCGGAATTCACGCCACACGCGGTCGAGATCGTCTTCGGTGAGGGACGGCTGATGGATCATGGTGTCCGCGGACTCGTACCAGAAGTCCTGGTTCTCCGCGAGATAGCCTTCCTTCGCACACACGTCGTAGAGCTCCGTGCCCGGAAGCGGCGTGAAGTGGAAGAAGTAGAGCGCGTGAGGATCGAGACGACGGTTGAGCGCGATCGTGTCGCGCACGAGGTCCGGCGTTTCGTACGGCAGTCCGATGATGTTCGACGCGACGGTTTCGATACCCACCTCGCGGCAGTTGTCGAACGCTTCGATGATGATGCGATCCGTCGTGCGCTTCTTGAGATGCTGACGACGGTACTCCTCGTTGCCCGCCTCGACACCCATGGCGAGGATCTGGCAATTGGCGGCCTTCATCATCCGGAGATTCGTGATGGTGCAGGTTTCCGCGCGCACGAAAGCCGTCCACGGAAGTCCGACTTCTTCGGCGTACGCCTTGCAGAACTCTTCGAGCCAACCGGTGCCGAGACAGAACATCTCGTCCCAGAACTCGAAGCGCTTGATGCGATAACGATCCTTGAGGCGCTTCAGTTCGTCGATCACGTTGCGGACCGAACGCTTGCGCGTGAATCGCCCCTTGCCGCGGTACATCATGAGCCACGACGAGTTCGCGCAGAAGGTGCACGCGTAGGGGCAACCGCGACCCGCGTAGACGGGCATGATCTCGTTGCCCCACACGAGGGCGAGTTTGCCGACATCCTGCAGGAGACGATCCATGTCGAACGCCTCGCGGTCCCAGTCAGGAAGCGTGTCGAGGTCGTCGATGAGGGGACGCAGCGGATTGCGATGGATCACATCTCCACCCGCGGCGCGCTCCTTGTACCAGACGTTCGCGATCGTCTTGAGATCGCCGCCCGACTGCATCCGATCGCACAACTCGACGAGGGCGAGGTCGCCTTCGCCTTGGCACACGAAGTCGATGCACGGGTGCTTCAGCACCATCTCGGGGAGCGCCGTCGGGTGGTAACCACCGACGATGACCGGGAGATGTCCGTTCGCGGCCTTCACCCAGTGGGCGCGGTCGCTGACCGGCGCCCATTGGAACGACATGCAGGAGAACCCGAAGAGGTCGGGCTTCCACGAATCGATGTGTTCCTTGTAGGACTCCGGCGTCATCGTGTTGTCGTCGACGATGACCTTCACCTCATGCCCATGGCGCTTGAGGATGGCCGAAAGCGCCGCGACGCCCGGGTGGAACTCACGATCGCCTCGCGACCAGTGAATGAGGGTGACCTTCATGTTTGCTCGGGGGCTCCCGACATACGTCCGGACGAGAACCGCTCTCATCACTATACCGCAGGGACCTCCGAAAGGTATCCCGCTTTGCAAGGTCTTGACGTCCGGCCGCTTCGGAAACTCACGACCCGTCGTCGTCGGGGCCGAACGGGGCGCTGCGATCGCGGAAAGCATCCCCTTCGGCCTCCCCGACCGTCGCATCCAGCGCCGAACCGAGCCATTCGACCAATCGCCGCCCCCCTACCGGTCGCCCCGAAAGCCCGACCATGAAGCGTCGCATCCCCCGCTCGTCCGGGAGGAAGTGGCACTCGTAGTCGCAGCCTCCCATCCCGAAGAACGGGGAATCCGGGGTGGCGCGCAAGGCTTCGAGTTCCTTGCGCAAGGAGGCGAAGAGCTCCTCCGGCAGCTTGACGGTTTTGAGGTCGTAATGACCGAGCACGAGTCGTCCGTCCGCCAAGAGCCGAAGGTACGCGTCGCCGCGTCGGCACGAACGCACTTCGAGCCCGTAGATCACGTTCACCGGATCCGGTTCGAACGGAGGCGGCAGCGTGATGGCCTTGCCCGTCTTGATCTCGAGGGCGCGATGGATCGACTGCCGGACGTCCACCGTTTGGGACGCCGCGAGCGCCGGGTTGAACGGTGCGGTGATATCGAAGTACTGGAGCGCCGTCCACGCGCGACGACGGGCGAGCTCACCGTAATCGACGTCGAACCATTTGCGTGTACATCCGAGCGCCGCGAGCAACATCGCGACGCCGCGCGAGTCGTCGAGAGCGGTGAGCACTTCCGCGGCCGCGAGACGCGGTTCGAAGGCTTCATCGGCCAGGCGTCCCGCGAGGTCGTCGATCAGCGGTTTCCGAAGCGTGCACTCGGGCGAGCGTGCGAAGGCTCCGAGTCCGAGGATCACGGATTCGCGGACGGCGGGAAGCGGATCGGCGAGGAACGGCATCCATTGAACGGCTTCCATCGCCGATCGCGGCTGCGCCATCGCGCGAACCGCGAAGGGCCGCCATGGAAACTCGACGTCCTTCAGGCACCGGATCAACAACGCCCGAGGACGCGGATCGTTCAACGTCCCGAGCCACGTGACGACTTGAGGTGACAGCCCGTAGAGCGTCCGACGCTCGACGAAACGTTCGACCGCACCCCACGCCTCCATCCCGAACTTCGCGAGAGCTTCGGTCGCCCGAACGCTGATGTACGGGTTCGCGGAGTTGGCCTTGTCGAGCAATCCGTCCGAAGGGCCGGGGCGCGACGCGGGAGCGGGCTGCGATTCGGACGCGGGGGCAACTTGGCCCCACGCCGAGACCACGCACAGAAGAACGAGGACGACGGCCTTCATTCGGCGGGAAGGACCTTGTCGGCCTTCAACCGATACACGCTCGTCACGAATCCGTCTTCCACCTTCTCGCCGACGTCGAGAATTCCGGCGACCTGAATCGGACCCGACGTGTAGTCGATCCCCTTCTTGCCTTCGATCCGGATGACGAGCACCTGGTTGACCGTCGGCGGCGTACCGAAGCAGCACGACCACAGTGATTCGACGAGGAGGAACTCGCGGATGTTCTCGACTTCGTCGAGCGCCATCATGTAGCCGGCGATCGCCACCTTCTTGCCGTGAAGCGCTTTGA
Organism: uncultured Planctomycetota bacterium; assembly: GCA_903916245.1. GTDB lineage: Bacteria > Planctomycetota > CAIWVZ01 > CAIWVZ01. Next base: position 23,115 of record CAIWVZ010000010.1, read on the forward strand.
CGTCGTCGGGCAACTTCATGCCCTCCGTGTACTCGAAGCCGCCGATCGTCTTCCACGTCAACGCGGAATAGCCTTCGGGAGGTTTGACGTCGACGGTGGCGCGCATGGTCCCCGTGTGGGATGAACCGGGGGTCCCCGAAACGGGAAGACGCCGATACAGATCGCGAGCGAGGAACTCCGCGACCGTACGAATCACCGACTCTTCCGCAGCGTCACGAGGACGATCCCGCACCGGCTCGTTCTTCGGTCGGTAATCCTTTTGAATCTCGAGAAGTTGCCGAGCGAGAGCCGAGGCTTCGATGCGCCGACGCACGTCGTCACCGACGTTCGCCTTTTCGAGCACGATGCGGATGCGGTCGCCGATCATGTCGACGTCCTCGACCTTCAATCCGCGCAATTTCATCTCGGTCACGATCGACCGCATCCCGTCGACCAACGGATCCGTCGAGCCTTCGGGGACGTCCACGGGCAGCGGGCGGGAGGCGGGTCGCGATTCGGTCTTCGCGACATCCCCGGACACGGGCCTCGAATCCGGAGCCTGCGCCACGACGGCGACGACGAGCAGACAGACGACGACGGCGAAACGCGCCATGAAAGATCCGATCATGTCGGGGGTGAAAGGTGCCGCGCCACCTGCGTTCGGTAGGCCTTCACCGCGGGAAGGAGACCGGCCAAGGCGGCCACGACGGCGACCGCGAGGACGGCGACCACCTCGAAAGGCAGCCCGGGCAACGTGTCGCCGAGGGAGATCATAACGGGAGCGAAGGCGTCGGGAACGAAACCGGCGGTTTTCGCGACGTGGTCCGCGATTCCGAAGATCAAGAGCCGTCCGAGCAGCAGTCCGACGGCGGTCCCCATGAGGGCCACGACCACCGACTCGCCGACGACCAACCCCAAGACTTGCCCACGACGGGCGCCGACGGCCCGCAGGATCGCGATCTCGCGGAGCCGCTCGTTCATGAGGTTGTAGATCGCCACCGCCGTTCCGAGGATCGCGACGACGACCGCCAACGCGGCTTCGAGAAGAAGGACCTTGTCGACGTTGCCGACGATGTCGAGCAGATTGCGGATCGTCTCCGAAGGACTGACCGCCTGAATGTCGGAACGCTTGTTCAGGCGCGGCATCATGATCGCCCGCTGCGTCGCCGCGACGGGGTAAACGATGACGGCACTGACGCCGACGTCGCCCGACTCGGGAAGGATCGCGCCGCCTTGATGCTCGTCGATCGCGAAGAACGACTCGATGTTGATAAACACGAGCCGATCGATCGCGGTTCCGGTCGGAGCGAGAATCCCGGTCAAGGTCCAAAGGTGCTCGTGCTTGTGATCCTTGCCGCCTTCGACGCCGTGCGTGGGCTCGATCTTCGCGCCGATCGAAAGGCCGAGTTCCTTCGCCACCGTCGCTCCGACGACCGCTTCGGCGGGCATGTCGTCGTGATGGTGATGATGGTCGTGCCCGTCGTCCTTCGCTCCCGAAGGCCGCGACGTCGCGGCGGCCTTTTTGCGCAGGTCGTCCACGATGTGCGCGAAGAAGTTCGGATCGTGCTTGAACGCCCGCCCCGAGGCGAGTTTGAGCGGTTGCTTGGGCAACGGCGTGAAGCGTTCGTTGAAGATCGCGTCGGTCGTTCCGACGACGCGGAATCCACGGAACGAGTCGCCGACCGCGTAGGGAACCGCGAGGCGCACCCAGCGCGCGTCGCGCATCTCTTCGTAGGCGCGGAACGGCATGAGTCCGGGGCTCTTGTCGAGGTGGTACACCGTGTTCAGCACGAGCTGCATCGGCGACCCCTTCGGCCCGAGAATCATCGGGAATCCCGATCCGGAATTGCGATAGGAGGTTTCGACCTCTCGGCCGAGGACGGTGACGGCCGCGACGAGCGCGACACCGAGCGCCGCGCCGAGGGCGGTCAACACGGTGCTCGTCTTGCGGGCCGCCAACGATCGCATCACGAGCGCGAAGAAACTCATGACCCGCCTCCGACTTCGAGGTGACGCGCATATCGGGCCCGAACGGCCGGATCGTGCGTGACGATGACGAGCGAAGCTCCGGTGCGCTTCGTCTCCGATTCGAGGAGTGCGAGAGCGTCCGCGGCGTTCCGAGGGTCGAGGCTCGCGGTAGGTTCGTCCGCGAGGATCAACCAAGGGTCGGCGACGACCGCGCGCGCGAGGGCCACGCGCTGCTGTTCGCCGACGGACAGCGAGGCGGGACGTTGATCGGCGCGATCCGACATCGAGAGCCGTTCGAGAAGAGCACCGGCCCGATGTTTCGCCGCGGACGGCGACGCACCGCCGAACACGAGCGGCAGGGCGACGTTTTCGACGGCCGACAACATGCCGACGAGATTGAACGTTTGAAACATGTAGCCGATTCGCCGCGCCCGGAATCGATCGCGGTCGGATTCGGACATCGCGGTCAGGTCTTCACGACCGAGCGAGACCGAACCGCCGTCGGGCGCGGTGATCCCCGACAGGATGTGCAGCAACGTGGTCTTGCCGCTTCCGGAGCCGCCGACGACGCACAACGTGCCGCCGGCCTGCAATTCGAAAGACACGGCGTCGAGCACCACCCGACGTCCACCGTCGGCGCGCGGCCATGCTTTCCGGACGTCCTTGACGCGGAGCGTCCGATCCTCGCCTGTTTCAGATGACATCGAAATCCCCGAGCGACAAATCCCAACCATCCGCCAACCGGGAAATCGGCACACGGTCGAAATCGTAGGTGCGCGCCACGAAACGGAACTCGACGGGCACGGTTGCATAGCCCCGGGCCGCCGCCGCATTCCAATCCGGGTTGTTCCTACGGAACACCACCGCCCCGCGCTCCGCCCCGTCTTCGGCGGCGAGGGCGGACAGGAGGTCGAACGCGGCCCCCGCAGCCGGATGGGCGCGGTCGACGATCCACTCGGCGGCGGCGGTTTGTCGGCATTTTCGCTCGACTTCGAGCCAGCGATCACGCACCACGAGGATCGCGAACAGCGTCCCCGCGGCATCTCGGAGGGCCACCGTTCGGTAGGTGACTCCCGGACGATTCGGATACCGCCAGTTCAAGTAGCGGGCGTCCTTCACGACCGTGACGTCGTGCTGCCCGGCGATGCGACCCCAAAAGACGTCCGTCTCGGGACCGAAGCGGTTCCACCGCTCGACGGTGATCCCGGGCGGCAGCGTCCAACCGGGCGCGGGCGGAACCACCACGCTCTCGAGATGATCGATGTGGACGTACCCGCAGAGTTTTTGTCCGAGTCGAAACGCCTCCTGCGTCGGAAGTCCGTACATCACGGTTTCGGCCTCGGGCGATCCGTAGCGATCGACGTAGCGGTGAACCGTCGTCGCGAACAAGCCCATCTTCTTGAGTCCCGCGCGAAACTCGGGATCGGAAAGCGAATCGACCATCTCCGCGAATTGTCGGAAGCCGTCGCCGACCTTCATACGCCGCGGAATGCCCGTGAACTGGCTCACCACGCGCCCGGTCGGGGTCACGCCGACGAAGGCATGCAGTCCCTCGGGGTTGTCGCGAAACTCCCAATTCCATTCCTCGATCGATCGCGAGGCCCACGGGAACACGCGGTGCCAAACCGCGAGAATCTCCTTCTCGTCACCCGGCGCGTAGGCGCGGATCTCGATCGGTTGGTCGGTGGGGTCGCTCGACGCGGAATCCGTCATGGGGTCGCTCCACCCCTGTTCTAACCGTCGCTCACACGATGTCGAAGTCGCCGGGCGTGAAGCTCCACCCTTCCCGCAACCGATCGAACGAGACCCGCCGAGTGTCGTAGGTTCCGCCGACCACGAGGCGCCCCATCGGCTCGACGACCCAGCCGACCTCGGCCAAATGACGCCATTCCGGGGATCCCGGACGGAAATGGAAGCGAACGCGGTCGTCTCCGGCGTCCCGCGACAGCCCCCGAATGACCTCGGGGAGCAGGAGACATTCGGGACGCGTCCGATCGGCCAACCATTCGGCGACGAGGGTGACTTTCGGATCGTTGGGACGGTGATTCCACGCGTGCGCCAGAACGAAAAGCGCCACCAAGGCGCCGTCCGCGCCGCGCAGGACGTAGCGACGCGACGAGCGTCCGGATCGGGCATCCCACCGCCACGCGAGATAGGCTCGATCGCGGATCACGCTGACGTCGTGCTGATGGACGCAACGCTCCCACAGCGCGTCGACGTCGGGCGGCCATTCGAAGCGCTCTTCGAGAACGGCGTCGCCCTTCGGAATCGACGTCGCCCCGTCGACCGGAGCGGTCAACGCGTCGAACGGAAAAATCGACGTGTAGCCCAACAACCGTTGCCCGATCGGAAGCGCTTCCCCGTTCGGCAAACCGTACATGAGGGTATCCCCGTCGGGATGTCCGAAACGCGCGACGTAACGATTCACGATCCGAGCGAACAAGCCGGGTCGACGCAAGCCGCGACGCGCTTCGGGGGTCGTGAAAGAGTCGACCATTTCGGTGAACGTGCGGATCTCGCGGCCGCCGGGCCGGGCGATCGACACGCGACGCGGTATCCCCGCGAATTGGCCCACGATGCCGTGTCCCGGAGAGTCGGCGACGACGATCCGCAGCCCCGCGGGGTTGTCGAGGAACTGCCAACGCCACGCGGCGTCGCTGCGGACCGAATCGGGAAACACGCGGCGAAAGGCCGCGAGGATTCCGGACGCGTCTCCGTGCGAATACGGACGGATCTCCGTCGTCGCGATGGACGGTTCGAGTTCCGGTTCCGACATGAGCCCCCGACGGGGCTCAACGCTTCGTGAACCTCCACGATGCGATGGTGTCGCCCGTGGCCGGATCCACCGACCTCACCCAGTAGTGCGTCGGCCCGAGTCCTTCGAAGAAGCCCCGAGGGATCTTAAACCTTCCCGTGGAGGCGGGAAATATTCCCGCAGCCAACGTGAACTTCGGTCCACCCGCGACTTCGAGATACGTGCCCGGCGGTCCAACCACTTCCAACACCGGAGGTTCCGACGACGGTTCGAGCTCGACGATCGGCCACGGCGGTGTGCCGTCCCTCGCCCGTTCGGCCCCGCGCGCACGAAAAAAATCGTGCGTGGCGAGCCCCTCGGCCCCGAACCAACGCTCGAAGTAGCGCCGCGCCGAAACCGCGTTGCGCCAACCGGTCGCCTTCGGACGCTGCATCGCGGAACGCGAAAAGAAATGCACGACGCGGACCGACGGTACTTGCAGCAACGTCATCCCGGCATCGACGAATCGACGGAAAAGGTCCGTGTCTTCGTAGTAGAGCGGGTAACCCGCATCGAACAATCCGAGGCGTCGGAAGTCGGAGCGACGCCCCATGAAGCAACCTCCCGAGAGCATCGGAACGGGCATCGGGTGCACGGCTTTCCAGACGGAATGCGCGAACCGCGCCCGACGACGCGCGTTCCAACGAGCGACCGCGTCGGAAGTTCGCGTCGTATGCGCCAACGCGTCGACGAACGGATCGACCATTTCGTTCGGAGGAAGCAGCACGTCGCCGTCTTCGTCCATCGACACGTTCGGTCCGACCATGCCCGCTTCGGGATGAGCGTCCAAAGCGTCGCGCAACCCGGCCAACATCCCCGAAACGACACGACAATCCGGATTGAGCACGAGATGAAGTCGCCCGCGGGTGACGGCGAACGCC
>CAIWVZ010000011.1 GCA_903916245.1 uncultured Planctomycetota bacterium
CCAGTTCGTTTCCCCGAGGAAGTCCTTCACCGTCGCATCGAAGCGGTGCGTGCGGAGGATGCTGCTGTTTCGGTTCGCCTCGACCCAGGCGAGCAGCGGTTTCGGCGGCAGCCACACCGGATCGACCTTCGTGTCGTGCGTGGGGCCTTGGGGCTTTCGCGGGAAGATTCGCGCCACGATGTCCATCACGAGCGGGATTTCGACGGCGAAGCCGGATCCCGCGAAGGCCAGAAGCCCGAAGAAGGCCGGGACGAACACACGGATCGCCCGATTGAAGAACTCGGGGAGCGTGTTGAAGTTCGCGACGAGTTTCAGGCTGATGAACATCGCGATCGCGGCCATCACGGTCGCGAACGACGTCTTGAAGAAATGCGACCCGATGCTCCGCCAATCGATCCGCGTGCCTTCCTTCGCGAGATGACGGTCGAGCCACCACGTCCGGGCGACGGCGCCGATGGTGAAACTGATCGTCGACGCCCACGCGATGCCGGTGAAGCCGATCGACGAGTTCACCATCGCGATGGCCAACGCCACGTTGACGAGAAGGCAGGCGGCGTTCACGGCGGTGGGAACGCCGAGTCGTCCGTAGGCCGCGAAAATACGCCCCGTGATGTTGACGATGCCCCATCCGAGAAGTCCCGCGGAATAGGCGGTGAGGGCCGACGTCACGCGCGACACGTCGTCGGGCGTGAAACGCTTCCACGCGAAGAGCCACTCGACGATCGGCCCTCCGAGCATGATGAGGCCGATCGACATCGGCACGAGCAACACGATCATCCAGTTGAGCGCGGAGGTGATCGTGGTGCGTTCCCACTCGCGGCCTTTGGTCGCGAGCCCTTCGCTGAACTCCTTCAGGAGAACGGTGCTTGCGGAATTGGCCACGATGGCGAACGGCAGCTGGAAGAGGATGCGCCCGAAGTAGAGCGCCGATACGGTTCCGGTGGCGAGCGGCGTGGCGAGAATCGTGTCGACCACGTCCCCGACTCGAAGGATTACGGTGTCGAGGACGATGTTCGGCGTGGACCGACCGACGCGCCGCACCGCGGGCATCGCGACGTCGGACTTGGAGAATCGGAGGCCCCACCCGTCGCGGATCTCGCGGCCGAACAGCCACGGCAACTGGAAGAGCATCTGCAGGGCACCGCCGAGCAGGACACCCGCACCGAGGGCCACGTAGCCGAAGCGGTCGTAGAAGGCGAGGCCGATGCACACGCCGACGGTGTAGAGGATCGACGCGTTCGCCGCGACGCCGAAGCGGTTGAAGGTGCGGAGGACCGACGAGAGAAGCGCCGCCACGCTGATGAAGATGAGGAACGGGAACAGGATGCGGGTCAGGGTGATCGCTTGTTCCATCAGCCCGTCGCGACCGACGAAACCCGGCGCGATCTTCGGCATCCACATCGGCGCCGTGGCGACGGCCGCGACGGTCGTCAGCGACGTGAGAATCAGAATGAGCCGCAGCGTGGAACCCAAGAGCTTCCACGCTTCTTCGCGACGGCCGCTGCGAAGAAGTTGGATGAACGTGGGTTGGAATGCGGTTTCGACGGCCGTCTCGGCGAAGACGCTGCGGAGGAAGTTCGAAACACGGAGTCCGACGGTAAGGACGTCGGTGATCGGCGAAAGACCGAGCGTGGCGGCCGTCGCCGCTTCGCGGATGAATCCCGCAGCGCGCGACAGCGCCGTTCCGACCGCCGTCCAAGCGGCCTTCTTCGCGATACCCGTTTTCGCCTTTTCCACGCGGAAAGTACGGGATTCCGTCATGAAGACGATGCGTAGGCCGTTGGCGCGGATCGCCTGTTCCGGGCGCAGTTCCGTGCCTTTGACCAGCGGCTCGCCGTCCACTTCGACGACGCCCTTCCGGGGAAGGATCGTGAAGCGCGTCTTCTCGTCCCGCTTGTCCTGCGCGATCTCGAAGACGACGTCGCCGAGACCTTGGATGCGGATGTCGGCGGACCACGCGTCGGCGACCTTGACCGTGCGGAAGACGACTTCGTGCGAGATACCGCCGACGACGAGGAATCCGGTTTCGCGCTGAACCTCTTCGAGGCGCAGGAGCGGTTTGTTCTCCGCCAACAGTTCGAGTTCGTCGAGGTTGGCGTCGAGCGCGTTCGGGATCACGGTTCGAAGGGCGGCGCGCTCCATCCGGCGCAGGGCGTCTTCATCCCGGATGAGTTCTTCGATCTTCTTGCGCAACGTTTCCGGGTAGACGCGGGAGATCCTTCGACCGTTCTCCCGGCTCGGTTGTTCGTCGAGGATTTCGGCGCCGCCCGTCGTCGCCAACACTTCGGCGTTCTGTTTTTGATGGGCGCCGGGCACGTCCATCTTCGGAACGAGAATCGACGCGCGGCCCATCGTGCCGAGTTCCATGACCGCGCCCGCACCCGAACGCGCGACGACGAGATCCGAAGCGGCGTACCAGTCCGGGAGATTGTCGAGGTAGCGGGACACGCGATGGCGCGCCGCGTGTTCGGCGGGAAGGCCGATTTCCGCGATACGGCGCATCGTGTCTTCGTAGGCGTCGTAGTCGTTCGTGCGGGTTTTCCCCGTCGAATGCACGACGATCAGGCGGGGATTGTCGGCGAGTAGAACTTTGATGCAGTCGACCAATCCGCGGTTGATCGAACGCGCGCCCATGCTGCCGCCGAAGACCAGCAGCACCTGCGCGGAGTCGGCGATGCCGAGCCGCGCACGCGCGTCGGCGCGGGACTCCTTGCCGAGCGAACGCGACACCGGGTAGCCCGTGACGCGCCCCTTCGGCGGCGGGAAGTAGTCGAGGGCGCTCGTGAAAGAAACACCGACGCGCACCGCGAAGCGGGCGAGGAAGCGATTCGCTTGGCCCGGCAACGCGTTTTGTTCGTGGAGGAAGATGCGGCGACGAAGGAGGGCGGCCGCCAACACGACGGGAACGGACACGTAGCCGCCCGTCGCGACGACGAGATCGGGCTTGAAGCGGAAGAGAATCCCGATCGACTTCAGCGTTCCGAGAACGATGGCGATCGCCATCTTGATGAACGCCCACGGACGTCGAACGCCGACGAACTGCGCGGCGTCGACGAATTCGATCGGGATGCCGTGCTTCGGAACGCCTTCTTTCTCGAAGCCGCGCGCATGTCCGACGTAGAGGACTTCAACCGACGGATCACGTTCGCGAAGCCCGCGGATCATCGCGAGATTCGGATTGACGTGACCGCCCGTGCCGCCTCCGGTGAAGAGGTAGCGCCTCCCTGATTGCGCCAAGTAACTGCCTCAACCCCGAAGCACGCGGCCGCCACCGCACGCACCGGGATTCATGTTGACTCGAGGTTGCATCCGCAACACGGCAAAGCCCCAACCTTGCCCCGTGTTTCAGCGCCCCCGAGATTAGGGGCGGAGAGGCGGTTCCGCAATGCGAAACGGAGGGGGGCGGAATCCGGAAAGTCGGATCGCTCCGCGGGGGATACCCGAGCCGCCGTCCGTATGGTGAGGTCGGGGGTGCGGGTCGGGGCGCGACTTGGTTGCATTCCCGGGGGGCCTCAAGCGATGGGGTTTCCCAACGATTTATGGCGGCAGGGGTTGACATCCGCCCTGAAAATCCTTAAGGAAGACTGCGATGTCGGTTCCGGATATTTTCGACCGCTACTTGGCGGAGGAGTCCCAGATCGAGTTGGACGTCCCGGCCCAGGATCGGGCTCGGTTCCACCTCGTGGTGCGCGACTGCGCCCTCTCGTGGAAGCGGCACCCCAAGGCGTCCTTCCACATCCTGCGGGGCAAGCACCTCTTCGCCCTTCAGTTCCAAGGACCGGTCGAAGGCAAGACGGTCACGCTGTTCACGTTCCGTTCCGCGGTCGAGACCGGCGAATACCGATTCCACGGCATCCAGCTCGACAAACTCCCCGCCGGACTGACTCCGCAGGGTCGCTCCAACCTCGAGCGTATCAAGGAGTTGTACGAGGCGGCCCTCCCCGGGCACATGCAGCACGAAGGTGCCATCGTGATCCCGGTGAAGAAGTCGCCGTCGATCGACTTCCTGCCGATCGTCGACGAAGCCCGCCGGGTGGTGGACGACGGCCAACAGGAATTCGAGCCGATCGACGAATCGGCGCGTCTCGTGATTCCCGCTGAAAGAGCCGCGGATTTGGTGGCCAAGTCGGCCCCGTTGCCCGAACCCAAGGTGAAGCCTTCGAGGGCGACGGAACCCCCGGCCGCAGCGGCACCGGCTCCCGCAGCCGCCCCCGCCCCGAAACCGACGACGAAGCCCATGTCGAAGCCCAAGAAGGCGTCGAAGTCCAAGGGCCCGAACGTCTCCGTTGACGACCTCATCCTGACCCGACCGATCGACCCCCGGGCGACGGTCGTGTTCGACGCGAACAACTGGCCGAAGGTCGTTGCACCTGCGGCCCCCAAAACGGTTGCGAAAACTCCCGCCAAGGCCTCCGCCAAGGCTCCCCCCGAATCGGAAGCCAAGGCATTGTCCACCTCCCGTCTCCCGCAGTCCGCACCGACCCCGGCGAAAACCGTCGACCTGTCGAAATGGCTCAATCGCCCGCTGAAGTTGGTGCAAACCGACGAGAAGCCGGCACCGAAGCCTGCGAATGCGAAGGGCGGGAAGGCCGCTCCGAAGGCGGATCCGAAGGCCGCCGCGAAGGGTGCGCCCGCGAAGGTCGACCCGAAGGCAGCCCCGGCTCCGGTGAAGGGTGGCAAGCCCGTCGCTCCCGTGAAGGGTGCGCCGGCGCCGAAGGTGGATCCGAAGGCTGCAACCACGGCGGCGCCTGCGAAGGGTGCGCCCGCGAAGGTGGATCCGAAGGCTGCGGCGAAAGCCGCCCCGGCTCCGGCGAAGGGTGCCAAACCCGCCGCTCCGGTGAAGGGCGCAGCCCCCGCGAAGGTCGATCCGAAGGCCGCCGTGAAGGGTGCGCCTGCAAAGGCGGATCCGAAGGCTGCGGCGAAAGCCACTCCGGCTCCGGCGAAGGGTGCGAAACCCGCGGCCGCGAAAGCCGCTCCGGTCAAGGCGGCGGCCAAGCCGGCCGCTCCTGCGAAGAGTGCGAAGCCGGCGGTGAAGGCGGCTCCCGCGAAGGCGGCGAAAGCCGCACCGGCTCCGGCGAAGGGTGCGAAGCCCGCGGCCGCGAAAGCCGCTCCGGTGAAGGCTTCGGCCAAACCGGCCGCGAAGCCCGCGGCCAAGGCGAAGCCCGCCGCCAAGTCCAAGAAGCGCTGATCAGAGCGTGAGGGTGCCGGCGAGCGAAATCGCCGCACCCGCATCACCCGGGATCTTCAGCGACGTCACGTTGAACCAGCGTCCGAGCGGACCTTGGCCGATGTCCAGTTTGGCCGGGTCGAGGACGAGCAGCTGTGACCTCGAATGTTCGCGGACGATCGCGGGCTTCAGCGGAGCGGCGTTCGTGAGGGCGAAGTCGATCACACCGCTGACCATAGGTCGGATCGTCTCCGGGAACGACGCCATTCCCCATTCGAGGGCGACGCACCCCACGACGGGCGACGGGACGCTGCGGACGTGGATCGTCCCTCCGAGGTCGAAGGTCTTGCTGATCGGGCCGATGCCGAATGCCTTCGAGATGCCGGCGACCTTGACGTCGATGCGGTCGTTGCCGAAGGAAACGGAGGCGGTCGCCTTGGGGCCGACTTTCGCGGCGAGCCCGGCGGTAACGGCACGTTCGAGGTCGGTGGCGGAGATGTGAAGGGTGGAAGTCATCGGTGATTTCGGCGGTGGGGTTGTGCCCGTCTTCCGCCGAAATCGCCGAGAAAATCCCGGTTACGGCAGAGGTTGGGGCGGAGTCGTCGGCGGGTCGAGCACGGGTGGCTCTTCCTTCGCCCACTTGTCCATCACCTTTGTACGACGGAGGGCCACCTTGCGTGAGCCGAGCACGACGGCGGCCACCAAAATGGCGCCGAACAGCAACTGTCCGAGGAATCCCGGAACCCACGACAGGTCGGACTTCAGGTGGTCGCGCCACCCGTCGTCGATCAGGACCGGAGAGAGGCCCGCCCCGAGGCGGACGGCGTCGTCGAAGGAAAGGTCGTCGTCGAGCAGATGATCGAGCACCTTGCGAGGGGCGTCGTAGCCTCCGACCCGCGCCATCCACGACACCCAGCCGCGGGTATGTGCGTAGGCCGCCTGCGCGGCGTTCTCGTTGCCGAGGAACGCGGCCGCCATCGCGGGGCGGTCCATGAGGGATCCGAAGAACGCGGCGGGTCGAAGATCGGATTCGACCGACGGCTTCGGAGCACCCGCCACCCACTGGGCCACGCCTTCTTCGAACCAGTGAGGGATCTTGCGGCGGTGACCCGTCGATCCGTCCGATGCGCGCCCGAGGGCCAAATGCGTGAATTCATGGAGAAGCAGCGGCGAGACGCGTTCATCCATCGGGTAGGCGGCGTCGGCCCGCATGAGGATGAGGTTCGCCGGAGGCCACGCGATGGCCGCCGCCCAATCCGGACACTCCGACCCCGTCGCGGTTCGACTACGCAGCACCAGTTCCGTGACGTCTTCGACGATCTCGATCGTGACGCCGTCCGGAACCGGCCGCCCGATGCGCGAACGCACCTTGATGCGGGACGAGCCCGCGTCCGCCAACACGGAGAGCGCCAAGTGTCGCCACTTGGGAGCGAAGAGTACGCGACACCAGTCGTTCGAAACGGTGTCGCGACCTTCGGGGACGGTGAGTGCACGTGCCCCACTCGAGAGGGTCGCCGCGTCGCTCTGCGCGAAGCCGCTCGGCATCACCGGGCCGAGCAGGGCGACGAGCAGCACCGCGACCACGGACGCGCGGGTGCGTGGGTGCCGACGCTCGATGTCGCGGATTCGGGCCATCCTTCCTTCATCGTACCGCCAAGGCGTTAGGCTTTGCCCCCGATGGCCACTTCCACGCGCACCTTCAAGATGGATGCTTCCCGCGCACGAACGCTGCAAAGCGCTCTCGAAGAGGCGGGTTTCGACATGAAGGACGCGCCCTACTGCACCTTTTCCGCGAAGGGAGACGGCGTTTCCGTGTCCCACTACGAATCCGGAAAACTGGTGGTGCAGGGAAAAGAGATCGCGGCGTTTCTCGAACGATTCGTTCCCGAATGCACGGCCGCGGGTTCCGCGCCGAAGGAAGCGTTGATCGGCGCCGACGAAAGCGGGAAGGGCGACTACTTCGGACCTCTCGTCTGCGCCGCGGTCGCCTTGACCCCCGACATCGCGCGCTTCTTGGACGAAGTTCCCCTTCAGGATTCGAAAACGCTGTCGGCCCGCGACATCGCCGAGGCGGCCGACACGTTGCGGCGCGTCCTGCCGTACGAAATCGTGATGATCGGTCCCGCGAAATACAACGAGCTCTACCCGAAGTTCAACAACGTCAACACGATGTTGGCGTGGGCGCATGCGAAGGCGATCACCGCCGTCGTGGCGAAGAGCGGCGTGAAGAAGGTGTTGCTCGACAAGTTCTGCGAAGAGCACGTGGTGCGGCGCGCGCTCGGACCCGCAGCCGCGGACCTCGATTTCAGCATGCGGGTGCGCGCCGAATCCGAACCTGCGGTCGCCGCCGCGTCGATTCTCGCGCGCGACGCGTTCGTGCGTGGCCTGAAGAAGTTGGAGCACGAGATCGGCCATCCGCTGCCGCCCGGTGCGGGTGGTCCGACGGAAAGGGCCGCGCGCGCATTGGTGCGGGCGAAGGGGCCGTCCGTGTTGCCGTCGGTCGCGAAGATGCATTTCCGGACGACCGAGAAGATTCTCGGCGAAGCCTGACGCGATCCGACCACCGCGACCGCGACGGCTGTGACGACGCGCGCGAAGGACTCCGCGACGACGATCGGGGGTTGCACGCGGGCGCTTCGTATAGGATGCCGTCATGCAGGTGAGGTTTCTCGGTGCGGCGCGGGAAGTCACCGGTTCTTGCCACGAAGTCACCGTGGAGGGCCGTCGACTTCTGCTCGATTGCGGCATGTGGCAAGGGGCGCGCGACGAAGCCCGCGAGAAGAACCGCGCGTTCGCGCTGCGCGGCAAGAACATCCACGCGATTCTCCTGTCGCACGCCCACATCGATCATTCGGGCAATCTCCCCCAACTCGTCGACTCCGGATTTCGGGGGACGGTGTGGTGCACACCGGCCACGCGGGATCTCGCGCGTGTTCTCCTTCTCGATTCGGCGTCGATCGCGGCGCGCGACGTCGCCTATCTCAAAAAACGCGAACGTCGGGCGGTCGAACCGCTCTTCACCGAGTCGGACGTCGAACGCATCCTCGCGGCGATGAAGACGGTGCCGTACGGGACGTGGTTCGAGCCCGCGCCGCACGTCCGGTCTCGGTTCGAAGATGCGGGTCACATCATCGGCTCGGCGTCGGTCCACATGGAGATCGACGAGCCCGGTCGCGAGCGCAAGCGCCTGACGTTCACCGGAGACTTCGGGCGTCGCGGACTGCCGCTTCTGCGCGATCCCGCTCCGTTGCCTCCCGCGGAAATCGTGTTGACGGAGAGTACCTACGGAGGTCGTTGTCACGACGACGGCGTCGACCCGTGCGGCGCGATGAAGACGGCGCTCGCCGATGCGGTGCACGCGGCCGAATCGTCGGGCGGCAAGTTGATCATTCCCGCGTTCAGCGTCGGCAGGACGCAGACCCTGCTCTACTTTCTGAACGAGCTCGCCGACGAAGGACGTATCCCCCGCTTGCACGTCTTCGTGGATTCGCCGTTGTCGACCGAAGCGACCGTCATCATGCGACGGCATGCGGATATCCTCGACGCCGAAACCCATGCGAAGCTCGCCCGCGCCGCCGACCCGTTGTTGAACGACCGCGTGCACCTCGTCGAATCCGTCGAGCAATCGAAGCGCATCAATGCGATGCCCGGAACGTCGATCATCGTCGCGCCGTCCGGGATGTGCGAATTCGGACGCGTCGTCCACCACCTGAAACATCACCTGCACGACCCGCGCGCGGTCATCGCCTTCGTCGGGTATCAAGGGGTCCACACCCTCGGTCGGCGCATCCTCGAGGGAGTGACCCCGGTGCGATTGCTCGGCACGAGCGTCGACGTTCGTGCCCGCGTGGTGAAGATGAACGGTTTCTCCGCGCACGCGGATCGCCGCGAGCTCCTCGAAGCCCTCGCCCCGCTCAGAGCGGATGCGGAGCACGTGTGCGTCGTCCACGGCGAACCCGACCAGGCCGACGCGCTCGTCGCGGGATTGCGGGAGGCGGGTTTCCGTAGCCCGGTCTCGCCGGAGCCGAACGACGTCGTCGAACTCTGATACCGTAGAACGGCGCCGGAAACGTATTCATGGGGATGTTCTTCATCGCAGCGATGATCGCCGCGGCCGCGACGTCGGCCGCGGTCGACGCCGCGCGCCTCGAGGCGCTCCCTTCCGGCATGACCGAGCGTCTCGTCCGTTCGTTCGCGATGGCGTTCCTCATGGTCGTCGCGTCGCGGGCCACGGCGCGTGTCGGCATGGACGCCGGCGTTCGCGACGACGGCACACCGCGTGCGCCGAGGACATCGCGTGTCGGCCCGTGGATCGACGTAGCCCTCTACCTGTGGGTTCTCTGGGGAGGCCATTGGGCGCAAGCCGCGTGGGTCCTTTCGGGAGAACACTTGGTCCCGGCCATGCTGCTCGCGTGGTTGCCGTGGGCGCTCGCAAGTCTTTCCCGCGGCGACGCCGAACGTCGGATCAAGGCCGAGTTTCACGGGCGGCCGTTCGGGGGTGCCGAGCGTCGCTCCGCGCTCGGTCTCGGCGCGCGCATCCGAGCGTTGTTCGCGCTGCCGATGCTTCTTTCCGCGGGCATCGAAGCCGTCGTGCAATCGGTGCCCGCCGCCGAAGCGGTGCTGTTCGGTCTCGGGATGGGCGGACAAGTGATGATGTCCGCCGTCAACATGTTGGTGCTCGTCGGGCTCAGCCCGTTCCTCGTCGGATGGCTCTTGGACGTGCGTCCCATCGGCAGCGACGCGCTTCGCGGTGCGCTGCAGTCGGATCTCGACCGGCAAGGGCTCGGTGCGTGTCCGATCGGCGAAGTGAAAACCGGGGGATCCATCCCGAACGCCGCGTATCTCGGCATCGGCGGATGGTCGCGTCGCATCGTCGTGACCGATCTTCTCCTCGATCTTCTCGGCCCGGAAGAACTGCGCGGTGTCGTCGCCCATGAAACGGCGCACGGAAAGAAGCGTCACATTCCGTTCATCGTCGGGTTCATCCTCGCGATGATCGGCATCGCCGCCGCGTTCACCGACGACGTGATCCGGCTCGGCGAAGGGATCGGCGCGGTATTGGCGCTCGGCAATCGCGAACTGGCTCCCGCGATGGCCGGACTCGTCCTCGCATTCGTCGGCGCGGGCTGGTTCATGCTCGGTATCTGGTGGTTTGGAAAGATGTCGCGGGCGTTCGAGACGGAAGCCGATCTCGAAGCCGCCCGCGCCCTCGGATCGGGCGAACATCTCGCGAAGTCTTTGCTCGCCTTGCATCGCGAATTCGGCGGACCGATCGACCGCCCTCACTACCGGCATCCGAGCATCCTGTCGCGCGTCAAACTTCTCGGCGCCTACGACGACAACCCCGCGGTGTTCCGTACCGCGACGGCTCCGGCCCGTCGTTGGAGGATGCTCGTCCTTTCCGGGATCGCGTTGGCCCTGCTCGGCGGTGCCCGACATTTGGAGGACACGTTGGTCGTCGGCCCGTTGCGCGTTGCGGTACGCCTCGGAGAACGCACGGACGACGCGGTGCGCCTCGCGACGGGCGCCGAGCGCGCGCGCGCCCTGCTCGGCGACACGGAACACCACGACGAGGCGGTCAGGCTCGGTGTCGCGGCGATCGTGGGGCTCGTCGATCTCGATCTCAAAGCGGGACGATTCGACGCGGCTCGCGGGCGGTTGGCGGACCTCGCCGCGGCGTGGCCCGTCGGTGATCCGATCGGCGACTACAACCGCGCGCACATGGAAGCCCTTCTCGCCGTCGCGACGCGCGGTGGAGAGACGGCTTTTCTGAAGGTCCGACTCGCCGAAGACGCGCGTCGCCGACTCGAATCCGAGTTCGAGGCGCGAGGACTGACGCTCGACCCCGTAAGCGCACGATCCGTCGATCGTGAACTGATGATCGCGCGTCTATTGTGTGAACCCGATGCGGGCGCTCCCGAAGATCCGCCCGCCGATGCCCCCGCGTGGCACCGTGCCGCCGTCGAACGCGCGCGCGCGCCGAAGAAGGACAATCCCAAATGACGTCGTCCCGCGTGCCCACGGCCGTCGCGTACCACGAACTCACGAAGTACTCCGAGCAGGAACTGCTCCGCAACCAGCGCAGTCTCGACTTCGCGCGCAAGCCGCCCGTGTGGAAGACCTTTCCTCCCGAGGACGCTCGTGTATCGCTCGTCCCGTGGCTGCCGTTCCCCAAAGATCCGTTCACGGGGCGACCGCTCGAGTCCATTCCGTTGGCCGACGACGGTGGAGTGGGGCTTCCGGAGATCTCGCGCCTTCTGTTCTTCACCTACGGCATGACGGCGGCGGTGCGCTATCCGAACGAGGTGCACCTGTTGCGTGCCGCACCGTCGGCGGGTGCGCTCTATCCGACCGAGATCTACGTCGCGACGCGCGGAGTTCCGGGGCTCGTCGACGGGGTCCACGACTATCAGGTGAAGGACCATTCCCTCGTCACGATGTGGGAGGGAGATTTCTGGCAGGATTTCCGACGTGACGCCTACGGACATGAAGCGATCGACGCGAGTCGCGTGTTGATCCTGTTTTCGGGCGTCTTCGAGCGTTCCGCTTGGCGCTACCACGAACGTGCGTATCGGCGGGTGTTGTTGGACACCGGACACGCGCTCGGCAATCTGATGGCGTTCGCTCCGGAGGACGATCTCCTCGTCTATCCCATCAGCGGTTTTTGCGACACCGCGTTGAACGGCCTTCTCTTTCTCGATCAGGAAGAAGAGGGCATGCTCATGGTGTGTGCCGTCGCTCGCCCGGGCGATCTCGCGGGCACGAGCGTGCGGCGGTCGAGCGTGTGCCCGAGTCCGATGTCGCGGGTGGCGCTGGCCGACGTCGACGAACATCGGTTGATTCAACGGCTGCACGAGGCGTCGGCGATTCCTCCGGGTGATTCGTTTTCGGAAGGTCGCCTGCCGGACGACGCACCGCTGTCGCGGCTTTGCGAGGGCGCGCCCGAAACCGTCCTCGGCACCGACGTTCCTACGTTCCACATCCCGAAAGCGATTCTGAGCCGTCGTTCCACGCGCGCCTATTCGGGCGGGACGATGGATCGGCGCACGTTGGCGGGGATCTTGGCGTATGCCTACGAGGTCGCGGTCCCTCCCGAAGGTCTCGAGGACGCGGGGCTACCGCGCGTGTTCGATCCGTGTCTCATCGAGACGTACGTCATCGTTCACGGCGTGGAAGACGTGATGTCCGGGGCGTACGCCTACGTTCCGCGCACGGGCACGCTTCGCCTTATCCGTGCAGGTGACTTCCGTGGTCGAGCGCAGCACTTCTGCCTCGGCCAAGAACTCGGGTCGACCGCGAGCGCGGTCGTGATCCATGCGTCGGACTTGCCGCGCGCGATCGAAAAATACGGCGAGCGCGCCTATCGCTACCTGCATCTCGATGCGGGGCATCTCGGTCAGCGTATGAACGTCGCCGCGACCGCGCTCGGCGCGGGGGCGTCCGGCATCGGCGGGTTCTTCGACGACGAGGTGAACGCGCTTCTCGGATTGCCGCTCGACAAGATCGTCGTCTACATCACGACGCTCGGGTTGCCGTCGGAAGGGTGACGTTCGTCACCACGTGACGAGCGTGTGGAACTCGCCGCGTTCGCCGAACGGATCGACATCCGACGGAAGTCCCGCCAGCCATCCGCGCGACCACGCGTCACCGACCGCGACGGACGGATGCGTCGACGCGGTGATCGTCACGACGGCGCCGGCTTTTTCGACGCGCCCGACGAGTTCGTCGGGCGACGTTCCCCACAGGGGGAAATGCAGCGTCGCTCCGCGCGCGCGGCACCACGGGCCGAGCGACGCTTCGCGTGCGGCGCGGACGTCTTCCAACCAAAGATCGCCGAAGACGAGCCGGTCGACCGGCCACCGTCGGTGCACCACGTCGAGCGCCGTCATCACGGATTCGACGTAGGGAAGTCCCGGTCCGACGGGCACGAGGATCAACGACGTCCCGGCGCGCTCGGCCTGCTCCGCGATGGTTTCCACCGGGATCTCTTGAAGCGGTAGGCGGCGCGTTTCCGGGTCGAATGTGGTGAGCCAAACCGTCTTGCGGCCTTCGGCCGTCACCGCGCGGTACGCGAGCCATGCGTCTTTGCCGCCGCTCCAGAACACCACGTCGGTATGGGTTCCAGTGGACGGTCCACGCATCAAGAGCGTCGGCGCGTGGGTGCGGAGCGGTCGTGCCGCCGCGCGCACCGCTTCATGACCGAAGGGGCAGTGCCTACAGGCACCGCCGCAACACGTTCCGCGACGTCGATGCACCGCTTCCGTGAACACCATGTATCCCGTGGCGGGATCCATGTAGCGCTCCGCGCCGCGCGCGACCGCATCGCGCCACGGTTGCATCCACGGAGGTTCCGACATCGACGACATCCGTGAATCGTATCTCCCCGCGGGCGCGGCCCGCGCCGCCGTCTCCGCTTTCCGCATTGAACGATTTCGACGCGGCGACTACTGGACGGTGATGGTGAAGAGGTCGGAGAGATCGAACGAGGCGCCGGAACCTACGAGAGCCTGACAGGGGAACGAGACTCCGGAGAGACCCGCGACCACGGGTACCGTGGCGTTGAGGGCGGCCCACGAGGCGGGGCCGACGGGGAGTTCCAGAGTGAGCGCGAGGGTCGCCGGATCGATGAAAAGATCGCCCAACGGTGTCACCGTCGGCGTCGCGAGCGTCTGCGTTGCGAACGCGAGCAGCGCGGTGTCGCCGGGGCGTCGCGCCGCGGCGACCATGATCGGCTGGCCTTGGACGGCCGCGCCGCCCGTGAACATCCACGCTTCGGCGAGTCCGGTCGCCTGAGCCGAGAGGCCCGCATCCGCGGTCGCCGTCGGTCCGAGGAAGACGTCCATCCACACGGGGTCGCGCTTGACGAGCGACGTCATGAACGACGTCGCGTAGCGGCGGATCAGGCGTTGTTGTTCTTCGACCGGGATGGACGGCGGAGCTTCGGTCAGCCAGTCGATGCCGGAAGCCTGATGGAAGCGGCCATGCGTGCCGCCCGCGATGACCACCGACCGCTTCGACACCGTCACGGGGGTGGCGTTGTAGATCGGGTCCAAGTTGGAGCCGACCGGGACGATCGTGTCCTGCGAGGCTCCCATGTGGAGGCAGGGCACCGCGAGCAGCGACACCACCGTGAGGATGTCCACGTTCTGCGGGGAGGTGGATGTCGCCGCCATCGACACCACGCCGTTGAACAGCGCGGGTTCCTGCGACGCCGCCACCAAGGCCGCGGCACCCCCGAAGGAGTGGCCCATCGCCGTCGCTTTGACGAGCGCGGGCACGGAGCCGAACAGCGCGTTGCCGGGGGTCGCCGAAGCGGTGCGGATCCCGAGGACGCACGCCTTCATGTCGGCGATGAAGCGCGGCAGGTTGCCGACGAACAGCGCTTGTTCGGTGGTCGGAGCGAGCACCACCCAGCCGTGCGACGCCCAGTGGGCGTACAGAGTTTCGTAAAGCGACGCCTGCAGCGAGAACCCGTGACCGAAGACGACCACGGGCCGCGCCCCCGCCGCCGTGTTGAACGGCGCGTTGGCGCCCGCGGTGGTCGCCGGGTAGCGAACAAGGGCGCCGACCGATCCGTTGCCGCCCGTCGTGCCGGCGAACGTCAACGTCCGCGTCCCGACGGGCCACGGCCCCGCGACTTCGGCGGGGACGCTCGTCTGTGCCCACGCGCAGAGCGACGCGACCACCACGACGGCGCACGTTCGGAGGATGGCGACGGCGATCTTCATGTCTTGAAGTTAAGGCCCTCTCGGGGTCGGTTGCAAGCGTATTTCGCAAGTGCTCGCATACGGGGCATTTAACCTCGACTTTGTTGGCGAAATCGAAATCTGAAACGACGGGTACCGACTAAAATGCGCAGCGACGTATCCAGTCGTTCGTTTCCGGATCCGTCGCGAAGACGTAGCAGCCCTTCATGCCGCGCGTCATCAGTGTCCTGTAGGTGTTCTTGATGATGTCTGCGAGCCGTGCATCCGTGCTTGCGGGATCGTGGATCCGCAACTTCTTCCAACCGCGAATCGTCTTGTCGTGTCGATCCCGGTGCTCGGGGTGGCACTGCACCACGCCGTCACGAACGACGAGATCTGGGCCGATGATGACACCGATATAGTCGACCTCGAGTCCTTGGCATGTATGGATGCAACCGACTTCCGAGACGGAATCGGGCCGCGCCAGCCAACCCGATCCATCGGAGGCGAGGTTCCAACGCGCCTTGTAAGAGCCGACCGGGATCTCGATATCCCAAGCGTCCACGCTCTTCTTGCTGCGCCACGGCCAGCAGTATCCGGCGACCAATCGGGAGCGGTTGTTGGGCCGATTCCGCTCCATTATTAATGCATGAAGTTCCGAAGGATCGGAACAGACGCGGAAGTCGTAATCGACGCCTTCGAGATTCGGATTGGCGGTCTCCCGAATCTGAAGAGTATTATCCACCCAAGCTGGCCACGCATCTTGGCCGTTGCATCGGAATTGCGAAGTGAGCTCCATTTCCTTCACGGTGGCTCCCGCCTGTGCGGCCCACCGCCGAATCTCGTCTTTCGATCCGATATCCGTCAACGCTACCCGTTGGCGCTCATCGATGAAGAAGACCGACACCTTTGAAGCAAGGATGATCTCCTTGATTTGGTTCTCTCCTTCCGTCCCGTAGAGGCCCGATTTCGCATTCAGGCGATGTGCTTCGTCGGCGAGAACGACGTCGAAGGTATCGCGTTCGGTCTTGTAGAAGGTGCCCGAACCCCCGAAGAGGCTGCGGAATCGTGATTTCGTCACGCCCTCGGAGAGTCGATGGAGGTAAACCTCGCGAGGGGCCGCATTCTTACTGACGTACTTCGCGAGCTTTTTCCGGCGCATCATTGCGGCGAGGACGTTCACCGCGATTACCGATTTTCCGGTTCCCGGCGAACCATCGACGATGATGACCGATTTGGTTTGGTTGTCGGTGACGTCGCAGGAGCGAAGGATCGTTTCATAGGCGATCTTCTGCTCGTCGAGCATCGTGAACTCCGGATTTCCCTTCAGAGTGCGACCGAGGGCATCGGCGAGCGACTTCGATGGGATGATTCTCCCTTTTTCGATGACGTAAAGGGTGTTTCCGTGGTCGCCACGTGCGACGTGCTTGCAAATGAACTCGCGTAACTTTGCGGTGTCGGGACGGAGAAAAACGGGAGCTTGGCGCGTGTAGGGTCGATAGAATTCCGACAGAAGGTTCGTGCCGTCCCTGCAGTTGTGAAGAAACGCGCATGGCGCCAAGTGAACGGGGACCTTCTCGACGCTTTCGTTGAAGTCTCTGAGCAACTGCGCATAGGACCACGCCTGATAGGAAGGGTGCGTGGTCTCACGAATCGACTTGTTGATGAACGTCTTCACCACGGCGTCGAGAGGGGTCGCTTCAACGGTCTCCCACTGTTTCAACTCGACGACGACCGCGGTGGCGACACCGTCCGGGCCGGAACCCGTTACGAGGACGTCGATGCGCTTGTTCGTAGACGGGATGGAGTACTCGATTCCGACTCCCACATCGTCGGGAATGCGTGCGTCCGTGAGAACCATAGCCATGGGCAAGAGCGAGTTCCGCCACGACGCGATTTCCGACGGACCCACGGACCGATGCAGTTTCTCGCGGAAATTCGCGAGAAGAATGTCTTCGATTCCACGCTCGACGTCCTTGATGAATTCGGATTTGGAAGCCCGGTAGATGATCATGGCGAGTCGGGGGGCTCGAGTTCGTCGTACTTGGCCGAAGAGCCCCTCGACTTGGAGACGGGGTACTTCGCGGCATTGAGCGCCATCTTTTCCTTGATGGCGGCGAAGAGGTCGATGCCGGTCACGTCGGCCAACTCGAAGAGGTAGACGGCGA
>CAIWVZ010000012.1 GCA_903916245.1 uncultured Planctomycetota bacterium
AACTTCGACATCCGCAAGCGTCTCCTCGAGTTCGACGAAGTGATGAACGAGCAACGGACGCTCATTTACGACTATCGTCAGCGCATCCTTCGCGGCGAGGATCTTCGCGGTCTCGTCGACACCATGTGGGACGAAACCGTCGAAATCGTGGTCGACCGCGCGGCGGACGAGAAGGGCATCCTCGGCGAAGAGGGCATGAAGGACGTTCGCGACTGGGTCCGGCGCAAGTCCGGAGCCGAATTGGCGGAGGTCCCGAAGACCGCCCCCGATGCGAAGAAGGCCGTGCTGGCTGCCGTGAAGGCGGCGTACGACGCCAAGGAAGCGCGTTACGGCGAGATGATGCGGGCGATCGAGAAGTACCTTCTGCTCGACGCGTTCGATTCGAAGTGGAAGGACCATCTCTACAACATGGACGCCCTTCGCGGAGGTATCGGGTTGCGCAGCTACGCGAGCGAGGACCCGAAGATCGCGTACAAGAAGGAAGGGTATTCGTTGTTCGAAGAGATGCTTCGGTCGATTCAGGACCAAGTCACCGATTACGTGCTGCGCCTCGAAATCGCGCGACCGGAGACCGAACTCGCACCGGAGAACCACTACGAGGGCGCCCGTGAGGTGAAGCCTCAGGCGGCTCCGGCTCTCGAAGAGCCGGCGGCGTCGCCCACGCGGATCGCAGCCGCCGCTCAGGATCCCGCGGCCGAGTCCGCGCCGAAGGAGCCCGAACGGCCCTTCAAGCGCGATCTCGCGAAGGTGGGACGCAACGACGATTGCCCGTGCGGCAGCGGTCAAAAGTTCAAGAAGTGCCACGGGGCGGGAGCCGAACCCCGGTCGTGATCGGCAGGGCGTGCGCCGCCTGCGTCGACGTTCTTCTTCTGTTGGTGCTCGGGTTGCCATGGCTCGTGGCCCGGCGCCTGCGGGGGAGAGAAGACGCGCCTCTCGGGGCTCGACTCGGGCGGATCGCGCCGTTGCCTGCGGCGACGGGGCCCCGCGTGTGGCTGCATGCGGTCTCCGTCGGCGAAACGCTGGCGTTGAGGGCGCTCGTGCGGGCTCTCGGGGAAGGGACGCCGTCGTGCGACGTGGTCATCACGGTGACCACGGTGAAAGGCCTCGAAACCGCTCGGGAAACCTATGGACGGCGCGCCGCCGTTCTTCCGAGTCCGGTCGACGTGTCGTTCGCGGTCGAGCGGATGTTCGATGCGATCCGCCCGGACGTCCTCGTCCTCGCGGAGTGCGAACTGTGGCCGAATCTTCTCCGCGTCGCGCGCCGCCGAGGTGTTCCCATCGTCGTGGTGAACGCCCGACTGTCGGCACGCAGTCTTTCCCGCTACCGCGTGCTCGCCGCGTTGTTCCCCTGGGTGTTCCGCAGCCCGCAGCGCTGGTTGGCGCAGACGCCCGAACACGCGCGACGTCTCGAGGAGGTCGGAGTGCCGCCCGCGCGCATCGACGTCGCGGGAAACATGAAGGCCGACAACGTCGCGGTCGAGGATCCTGCACCGACGCGTGATCGGGTGCGACGGGAACTCGGGATCGCGGACGCCGCCGGCGTCGTGGTCGCGGGATCCACGCATCCCGGCGAGCACGACGTGTTGATCCGTCGATTCGTCCCGGTGGTGGCCGCCCATCCGGAGGCACGCCTCGTCATCGCTCCGCGTCATATGGAACGTGTGGCCGACGTCGTGGCCGCCTGCGAGGCGGCGGGCCTGCGCCACGCTCTGTGGACGCGGAGGGAATCCGCGGAAAAGGCCCATGCTTCCGTATGGATCGTCGACGTCATGGGGCAACTGGCAAACCTCTACGCCGCGGCGGATTTGGCCTTCGTCGGAGGGACATGGGTTCCCGTCGGAGGGCATAACCCTTTGGAACCGTGTAGGTTCGGGATTCCCGTTGTGGTAGGAACTTGGGTCGCGTCGATCAGGGATGTGGTCGCTCTTCTTTCGGACGCCGGGTCGCTGGACGTGGTTGCCGATGAAGAGGATCTCGCGCGTCGTCTTCGGGACGTCGCCGGGCATCCGTCGGAAGTGCGACGACGAGGCTCCTCGGCCGCGGGAGTCATCGAACGGAGCCGCGGGGCTACGGCCCGAGCGGAGGCGGCGATCAGGGACGTGCTCGCACGTCCTCGGAGTTGAGCTGACATGGCCGAGCGCAAAGTGTTCACGTCGGAGTCGGTGTCGATGGGACACCCCGACAAGGTGTGCGATCAGATCTCCGACGCGGTCGTCGACGCGTGCCTCAAGGTCGACCCTTCGTCCCGCGTCGCGTGCGAGACGCTCGCGACGACCGGAACGGTCATCGTCGCCGGTGAGATCACCACCGCCGCGGAACTCGACTATCAGGAACTCGTCCGTTCGACGATTCGCGACATCGGTTACACCGATCCGACGCTCGGATTCTCCCACGACTCATGCGGCGTCGGCGTCTACGTGCATCGTCAGTCGCCCGACATCAATCGCGGCGTGGACAAGAAGGACAAGAGCGATCAAGGTGCCGGCGACCAAGGCATCATGTTCGGTTTCGCGTGCGACGAAACGCCGGAACTCATGCCGGCTCCCATCATGTGGGCGCACAAGCTGGTGAACCTTCTCGCCGAGGATCGCAAGAAGGGCCGCGAGAAGTGGCTGCGTCCCGACGCCAAGTCGCAGGTGACCGTCGAGTACGACGATCAGGATCGCCCGATCCGCATCGACACGGTCCTCGTCTCGACGCAGCACACGGCCGACGCGAAGAACAAGGCCATCACCGACTACGTGCGTTCGAGCCTCGCCGCGCGTGCGTTGCCGAAGCACCTGATCGACAAGAAGACGAAGTGGTTCGTCAACCCGACGGGCCGTTTCGTGATCGGCGGGCCTCACGGCGACTCGGGACTTACGGGCCGCAAGATCATCGTCGACACCTACGGCGGCATGGGCCGTCACGGTGGCGGCGCGTTCTCGGGGAAAGACCCGTCGAAGGTGGACCGTTCCGCCGCCTACGCCTGCCGTTGGGTGGCCAAGAACATCGTGAAGGCCGGTTTGGCGCGCCGTTGCGAGGTTCAGGTGTCCTACGCGATCGGCGTGGCGCAGCCCTTGTCGGTGCGCGTGATGACCGGCGGAACCGGCAAGGTCCCGGACGGCGTCATCGAAGCGCTCGTCCGCAAGCATTTCGACCTGCGCCCCCGCGCCATCATCGAGAGCCTCGACCTGTTGCGTCCGATCTATCGCCTCACGGCGTCGGGCGGCCACTTCGGTCGCGCGCTTCCCGAGTTCAAGTGGGAAGCCACCGATCGCGCGGATGCGCTCCGGAAGGACGCCGGGATCTGAGCGTCCGGCAACGGGCGCGACGGAAGGGGGGCCGAACGGCCCCCCTTTTTCGTCGATCGTCGACGTCGAAAGGCGGCGGATTCGGGTATGATCGCGCCATGGTTACCTCGCGACCCGATCGGGGCTTCACCCTCGTCGAACTTCTCACGGTCATGGCCATCATCGCCACCCTCGCGGCGTTGGGCCTGACCTCCATTCCCGCGATCATCCGCAACAGCCAAAAGACGGCGTGCCAGTCGAATCTGCAGGAAATCCACAAGCTCCTCCGGATCTACGAGGCGAACAACAAGCGCCTTCCGACGGCCAGCGGTTCGAGCTTCGTGCTCGCGGTATGGGGCGGGCAGTACCTCGACAAGGGCGTGAAGGAAGCGGAACTGTTCTTCTGCCCCTCGACGGGCCGTCGTCCCGAGCCCGACTTGTCGAACGTGACGCCCGAGGGCATCGACTTCACGGGGCCTGAGCAAGGCAGTCGTCAGTCGCGCAACGCGTTGACGATGACGGACCGCGACGCATCGTCGACCGTGATCATCGCCAACAAGGTCCCCGAAAAGGTCGTGACCGACGAAGACAAGAAGAACCTCCCGCACAAGGGCTACGGCATCTGCGTGCTGTATCTGCAGGGCTCGACCGACTTCATCGACTCCGAACAGTTCGGACCGGAGCAGATTCCGATTCTCGGACCGGATTCGCCGATCGAGAAACTCCGCTGGCTCCGCCCCGGCTTCGACGGCTGACGCCACGGTTTCGATTCGAGAGGCGCTCCCGACCGCGGTCGTGGGCGCCTCGCGTCGTTTCGGCGGGCCTGAAAAGAGAAGCGGTGCCGAACGACAAGTCCGGCACCGCTTCTTTGGAACTATCACCCAACACTTGCTGGCCGACGAATCGGCCGATGGAAGGGGAAGCAACGGACGTGCCGTCGTGCGGGGGCGAACCGAACGCCTCGGGATTCGGGGCGAGGGCGGGAAAACGAGGGAGATTCACCGAATTGTTCATGAGTCGCGTCGGCCCGATTTTCGTCGAATGTCCAGCGGATTGGACGTTGCCGTGCCGCCTGAGCAGGTGCGGACTTCCCTTGAGGGTGGGGGGGAGGGGGCTACGATGACCCCCAACCGTCATGACGTCCAGAGACACACGCAAGAGCTTCTTCCTCGAAGACATGGGCTGCCAAATGAACCGAGTCGACTCGGAACTCGTGGCGGGTCGCATGCAGGGAGCGGGGTACGTCCGCGTGGAATCCCCCCACGAGGCGGACGTGGTGCTCTACTACACGTGCTCGGTACGTGAGCATGCCGAGGACAAGGTGTTCGGTCGCCTCGGACGTTTGAAGCGCCTCAAGGAAGAGCGTCCGGGCGCGCGTATCGGGATCATGGGCTGCATGGCGCAGTCGCAGAAGGATCGCATCTTCAAGCGGGCCCCGCACGTGGACCTCGTCGTCGGGACGTCGCGATTCGAGGACGTCGCCGAGTTGGTCGAAGAGGCGTCCGAGGGGCGTCGCATTCTCGCGGTCGAAGACGGCGTCGAGTTGTCCTACGATCGCGACATCACGGCGCGGACGCGCAAGCACGCGGCCTTCGTCACGGTCATGCGCGGCTGCAACAAGTTCTGCAGCTTCTGCATCGTCCCCTTCACGCAGGGACGCGAGCGCAGCCGCACCGCGGACGGTGTTCTCGACGAAGTGAAACGTCTCCGCGACGACGGCGTCGTGGAAATCACGCTTCTCGGTCAACGGATCGACACGTACGGACTCGATCTCGACGACGGGTCCACTCTCCACAAACTTCTCGTGCGCATCCACGAGGAGGTCCCGGGGCTTCTCCGTATCGGATTCGTGACGTCGCATCCGAATCACATGACGACGGAGTTGGCGCGGACCATCGCGGACTATCCGCGCATCAACCGCTATCTGCATCTCCCGGTCCAATCGGGATCGGATCGCGTCCTCCGCAGGATGAACCGCGGATATTCCCGCGACGAGTACCTCCGCGCGGTCGAACGTCTGCGGACCCATGTTCCCGATTTGGCGCTCGCGACCGACTGGATCGTCGGGTTCCCCGGCGAAACCGAAGCCGACTTCCTCGAATCCGTCTCGCTCCTCCGCGAGATCGACTATCAGGGATCGTTCGTCTTCAAGTATTCGCCGCGACCCGGGACGCGCGCCGAGGATTTTCCGGACGACGTCCCGCGCGAAGAGAAGGAACGCCGGAATCACGTGATTCTGGAAATGCAGCGACACATGACCGGGGCCCGCTACCGCAAGCTCGAAGGCGGTGTCGCCAACGTGCTCGTCGAAGGTCGCAGCAAGACCGACGACGACAAGTGGACCGGTCGCGATCGTTGGAACCGCATCGTCCATTTCCCCATGGGCGGCGACCCGACGGGAACACTCGTCGACGTCGCGCTGACCGGTTCGACGAATACCTATCTGTTCGGCACTCCCGTCGTTTGAAGGAACGCTCCGACATGACCCACACCGAATTGCTCGAACGCGCCGTCAAACTTGCGAAAAAAGGAGCCGGTTACGTCGAACCGAATCCCCGCGTCGGCGCGCTCGTCGTCAAGGACGGCACCGTCGTCGGCGAGGGTTGGCATGAATCGTGGGGAGGGGCGCACGCCGAGGTGCGCGCGTTGGCGGCGGCGGGCGAGAAGGCCCGCGGTGCGGATCTGTGGGTGACCCTCGAGCCGTGCTCGACGCAGGGGAAGACCGACGCGTGCACGCACGCGATCCTCGCGACGGGCATCCGTCGCGTGTTCTTCGCCTCCAACGATCCGAGCCGTCAAAACGGCGGCAAAGCGCGTTCGATCCTCGAGGCCGCCGGCATCGAAGTCGTGAAGGTCGATCCTACGCCCGCCTGCGAGGAACTGATCGCACCGTTCACTCAGTACGCGAATCGCACGCTTCCGTGGACCGTCCTCAAGTGGGCCATGAGCGCGGACGGCAAGGTGGCGACTACTTCGGGCGACGCCCGATGGATCTCCTGCGAAGAGAGCCGTCGCGAAGGCCACGAAGAGCGGGCGCGCGCGGACGCCGTCATCGTGGGACGCGCCACGGTGAAGGCGGATGATCCCGAGCTGACCGTCCGTATGGGCGTCAAGGGTCGCAACCCGGTTCGGGTGATCTTCGACACCGGACTCCACATCGGTATCGAATCGAAGGTCGTGCAGTCGGCCGCGATGGCGCCGACTTGGGTGCTGCACGCGCCCGACGTCGACGCGCGCCGCAAGCCCGCACTCGAGGCGCTCGGTGTGAAACTCGTCGAAGTGCCGAAGGGACCTTCGGGGCGTATCGACCCGGTTTTGGCGTTGCGACTTTTGCGCGAAGCAGGCTTGCATCGCATCCTTGTGGAAGGTGGACCGACGATCCACGGCGCTCTCCTCGACGCGCGCTGCGCCGATTGGATTCGCGTCTACATGGCGCCCGTTCTTATCGGCGGCGTTTTGGCTCCGGGACCCGTCGCAGGCATGGGCGTCCCGACTCTCGAAGACGCCGTCGTCATGTCGGATTGCCACGTGCGTGTCGTCGGAGCCCACGACTTCTGCCACGAAGGCCGCGTGGCGCGTCACCGCGAGGCGTAGTCGTGGCGCCGCGGGCTCCTTCGGGTTCCGACCGACTGCTCGCGGGCGTGGGCTATGCGCTGTTCGCGGTGTTCTTCGTCGCGATGGCCGCCTCGACGGCGATCGTCGGCGGCCTTTGGTGGTGCGGGCGCGTCGCTTACGCGTGGTGGAGCGGGACGCTCTCGGACTCCGACGTCAAGCGGTTTCCGTGACTACTTGCGCCACGCGGACCCGATGAGGGCTTCGATCTCCGCGACGGTCTTCGGGATCATCTTCGAGAGGCACTCGGCACCCGTCTCGGTGACGAGGTAGAGGTCTTCGATGCGGACTCCGAGGGATTCCTTCCGAATGTAGGCGCCCGGTTCGATCGTGATCACCATCCCCGGCGTGAACACCATCGCACCCGGGTCGTGAACGTCGAGACCGACGTGGTGTCCGAGCCCGTGCGGATGAAGCTCCGCCGACTTGAGGCCCGCCGCGATCATCGCTTCACGGCAGACCGCGTCGAGCGACATGAGACTGGCACCGGGCTTCAAAGCGGCGGCGGCCGCTTCCTGGCCCGCGAGGACGGCTTCGTAGACCTGCTTTTGTCGCGGAGTGAACTTCCCGTTCACGGGGAAGCTGCGCGTGATGTCCGCCGCGTAGTAGCCGTATTCGGCGGCGATGTCGCAGAGCACCATGTCTCCGTCCTGCATCTGCCGCCGACTGTCGGTGTAGTGGAGGACGCACGCGTTCGGTCCCGATGCCGCGATGGGGTAGTAGGGCACCCCCGTGGCGCCGCGGGACGTGAACG
The DNA here is from genome assembly GCA_903916245.1 of uncultured Planctomycetota bacterium. GTDB lineage: Bacteria > Planctomycetota > CAIWVZ01 > CAIWVZ01. The sequence continues at coordinate 7,639 of CAIWVZ010000012.1, forward strand.
CACGTTCCATGAAGCCTTGGAATTCGAATTCCCACATGCCGGGGCGCGCGTGTCGCATCGCGTCGTGGAAGCCTTCTCCGGTGATCCACGCGGCGCGACGAATGAGCTCGACCTCGTAGGCGGACTTGATCGAGCGCAATTTGCCGGAAAGGCCGCCGAGTCCGCGGATCTTCGCCTTCTCGGGCGCGATGGAGCGAAGGAACTTTTTCACCATGCCGCCGCGGTCGGGGGTGTCGATCGAGAGTCCGCCGCCGTCCGCGCGGCCCTCCGCACCCTCGACGTACCACGCCGCGGGGTTGCTCGCCATCAGAGCGCGGAGGTGGTCTTCGACGGGCTTCATGGAATTCGCACCGCCGAAATTGCCGCCGGACAGCGCGACGATCTTGGACTCCGGGATGCCGGTGGCCGCCGCCGATTCGGGACCCGCGCACCAACGCCGACCGTTCCACATTTCGTACGACTTGTTGAACGTCGGAAGGAACAACTTCTCGGAGTCGATCTTGCCGTCTTTCGCGGTCATGACCCACACGCAGGGATCCGAATCCACGCCGGTGAAGTACCACGCATCGTGGTCTGGCTTGTAGCGCGATCCCGACGAAAGTTCGGGGGGCGGTGCGGAGACCGTGACGGCGACGCCGTTGCCGACGGCGGCCGCGAGAGCGGCACGACGCGAGGCGAGTTCTTCCGGCGAAGGAGCGGGGAACTTCCAACGATAGGGGAAAGGCGCTTCCTGGCCCAGCGTCGCGGGAATGGGCGTCACCGCGGGGGCGGCGTCCTGCGCCGACACGAGACCCGTCACGAACGTCAACCAAAGAAAGACGACGGTGCGGCGTTGCATGGGGAACTCCGGCCCTCATCGTATCAGCCACGGCGCGGGAGGCGGGAACGCCGAACGGATCCAACGGATCGATCCGCGGCCGTCGATCAGAATAAGGTCCATACGCAGGGGGCAGCCGGTACGAAGCCCCAACTTGCGCGCGACGTCGCGTAGGCATCGAAACAGGGCTTCCCGCTTCTTCGCGTTCACGCTGCGCCACGCCGCCGCGGCGTGGGGGGCGCGCAAGCGGACTTCGACCACCACGAGGGCGAGTCCGTCGCGCGCGAGGATGTCG
>CAIWVZ010000013.1 GCA_903916245.1 uncultured Planctomycetota bacterium
CGCCGCGCCGGGACTCCCGGTAGCATCCGACCTTGGCCAAGAAGAAAGACGCCGCGACGCCCATCCCGTGGTCCCCACCCGTTTCCGCGGGGATGGACGACCGTTGGCGCGAAAAACTCTTGACGAAGACCGGGAAGAGCCTCGACGCGTGGGCTTCTCTCGCGCGCAAGAAAGGTCCCACGATACGTAAGGAACGTCGTGAGTGGCTGATGGAAACCCACGGCCTCGGTCGAATGTTCGCGTGGTACGTGGATGCCGCCGCCGAGAGGGACGGCGAGGCGTGGTCTCCCGAGATGTTGATCGCTCGACAGGTCGACGGTCCGCGAAAGGCCCTCCTCCCGATCATGGAGGCCGTGGTCCGCACCGCCCTCGCACTTGGTGACGACGTTCGCGCCTGTCCGTGCGAAACGATGATCCCGCTCTATCGCACGTTCGTCTTCGCGGAGGTGAAGGTGGCGGCGACCGACCGCATCGACCTCGGACTCGCGCTCGGCGATATCCCGTCGGACGGTCGTCTCATCAAACTTTCCTCGCGCGCCGCGGGCAACCGCATCACGCACGCGATCCCTCTGAAGTCCCTCGCCGACGTCGACCGGACGGTGAAACGCCCTCTCGCCGCCGCATACACCCTGGGCAACGAAAAACGGCGACGGGTAGCCGCGACCGCCGAGAAACTCCCGGCCGACGTCGCGAAGAGCCTTCGGGCCTCGAAGACGGCGGGCGCGATGTGGAGATCCCTGACCGACGCGATGCGGAACGAGTGGATCCGGTGGATCACGAGCGCGAAGAGGCCGGAGACGCGCGCCCAAAGGATCGACCGTCTCGTCGAACGCATGGAGGCGGGCCTCAAGAAAATCTGGTGAGCCGTCTCTCCGGAAACGACTCAACCCGCACTTCGTACGACGACGAGGTGCGGGTTGACGTTCGACGACGTCGCCGAGGCGACGTCGGTCCGATCACTTACGGCGCTTGGCCTTCGCCGCGGCCGGGCGCGGACGCGCACCGCCACGCTTCGACGGAACCGGGGTCTTGCCCTGCATCGATTCGGCGCGGGCGATGAGTTGCGACACCTTGATGCCCATGGCCGACGAGAGGCCGAAGAGGGTCGTGAGGGTCGGAGCCTTCACACCACGCTCGAGCTGGCTGAGGTAGGTACGGTGAAGGTCGGCGCGGACCGCGAGCGTTTCCTGAGTGATGTCCTTCTCGGTGCGGATCGCCTGGAGGGCGCATCCGAACCCGAGCACGAGAGGCTTTGCTGATTTTGCCATGGTCTTTGGATTATGCATCGGAGCGCGTCGGGTTCTAGAGCCTAGAATCGACATTGAACTCTTTTTTTCGTTCTCCCGTATCATCGCCGCGTGAGATCGACTCTTCTTTTCGTCGTCCTTTTCGCCGCATGCGGCACCGAATCGCCGACGGACATGGTGCTCGTTCCCGGCGGCACGTTTCGTATGGGAACCGACGATCCGAATCGCCCCGGAGAAGGCCCTTCGCGCGTGGTGACCGTCGCCTCCTTCCGCATGGACAAGACGGAAGTCACCAACGACCAATGGGCGCGTTTCATCGCGGCGACCGGCTACAAGTCCGTGGCGGAGCGGCCGATCGACTGGGAGTCCTTGAAGACTCAAGTGGCCCCCGGCACTCCGCGTCCGCCGGAAACGGATCTGCAACCCGGCTCGCTCGTGTTCGTCGCACCGCGTGCTCCCGTCGACATCGGCGATCCGGCCGGATGGTGGAAGTGGACCCCGGGCGCCGATTGGAAACACCCGCAAGGGCCGGGGTCGTCGATCGAGGGCAAGGGAACACACCCCGTGGTGCACATCGCCTACGAAGACGCCGTCGCCTACGCGACTTGGGCGGGAAAGCGTCTACCTACCGAAGCGGAATGGGAATGGGCGGCACGATCCGCCGTCGCGGAGATTCGAAGCGAAGCCGATAGACTCCCCGCCGCGAATATCTGGCAAGGGACCTTCCCCGTCGCGAATACGTGCGCCGACGGATTCGGCGGGACGGCCCCGGTCGCGACGTACACGGCGAACGCCCTCGGACTCCACGACCTCGAAGGCAACGTGTGGGAATGGTGCTCCGACCACTTCCGAGAGGACGCCTATCGCATCGCGCCGGGGCCGTTGACGAATCCGAGCGGCCCGACGGAGAGCTTCGATCCGGCGGAGCCTCGCGTGAAGAAGCGCGTCGTACGCGGCGGGTCGTTTCTCTGCCACAAGGACTACTGCGAGTCCTATCGCCCGACCGCGCGTCGGGGCACCGCGGTCGACACGGGTCTGTCGCACACGGGGTTCCGTTGCGTCGTCTCCGCCCCCGACGCTCGCTGAAGAGTGCCTCGAAAACGCGTTCACCCCGCCACGTGGGACGGGGTGAATCGCCGGAACGGGTCGTCCGTCAGAACGTGTAGGTCGCGATGTTCGACTGCGCGATCGATCCGTTCAGAAGGACCTGCACGGAACGGGCCTGCATCGGCAACGTGAACCCGATGGTGCCCGCAGGCAACGTGAAGCCATAGGCCCCCTGCGCGTTCGTGGTCGCCCACATCGGCTGCATGCCCGGGGCGTTCACGAGGTTGAGGAAGGCGCTCGAGTCGAGGCCGAAGAACGGCCCCGAGCCGACCGGTGTCCGCTGCACGAGCGAGATGAGGTTGTAGAGGCTCGCGTTCGGTTGAGCGCCCATCACCTGCAGGTTGAGACCACCCGGTTGCGGCTCGTTCAGCACGAGCTGGAATCGCGGGACCTGCATGAACACTTTGTAGCCCGTGCAGAGGCCGTAGATCATGTCCGGCCACGTATCGCCGTTGAGATCGAGCACGGCGATGTCGTGGGTTCCGAAGGTGTGGAAGTTCTGAAGATTCGTGCCGTACGGGTCGGTGAACGCGACCGGGGCCGAAGGCGTATTTTCGAGCAGGGTCGCGTGGCGATCACAGCCGGCGACGTCGACGTCGGTGTCGGCCATGACGAGGTCGTTGTCGCCGTCCTTGTCGATGTCGATCAGGTACGCGTTGCCGGCGAAGTTCGTCGTCCCGGGCGAGTAGCCGGGGGCACCCGGCGTGTTGTTGAGCAGCGTCTCGGTGAACGAGAGCGCGGTCGAACCCGCCGGCGTGGTGTTGATGAGATACGCGTCCTGACCGTCGCGTCCTTGGTAGATGTCGAGCTTTCCGTCGTTGTTGATGTCACCCACCTGCATGGTGTAGGTGGCGGCGGTCTGCGCGAAGAACAGCGTCGGGAAGTTGCCCGTGCCGTCGTTCAGGCGAATCTTCATCTGACCGACGGTGCCGTCGGATTCGACGATGTCGTTCCAACCGTCGAGGTTCATGTCGACGATGGCGGCTTCGACCGAGAACGTCGACGCCGAACCGTTCGGGATGCGGGTGTTCGTGGCGTCCGTGAAGTGCCCCGTCCCGTCGTTGATCAACAAGCGATCTTCGAGCGTGTTGTTGTAGTCTCCGAGGAAAAGATCGAGGTCTCCGTCGTTGTCCACGTCGCCGTGGGCCATCGAGCAGAAACGACCGCCCGGGGTGAAGACGGGGATACGCGCGTTCTCGAAACCGAGACCCTGCCAGACACCGCCGACGGAACCGAGATTGCGGTAGTAGTGGGCGGGCTGGAAGTCCGTGTTCGCGATCACCACGTCTTCCCAACCGTCACCGTCGAAGTCCGCGGCGATCACCGAGCGGCCGAGCGAGGGATTGGAGTTGAACCCCGGCGCATAGGTCGCGGTCATGTCCGTCAGCACGCCGTTCAAGTTCATCAGCAGGAGATGCGTGCGATTGCCCGTGAGATAGAAGGCTTCCTTGCGGACGTTGATCAGGTCCTGATCTCCGTCGTGGTCGATATCGACCAACCAGAAGTCCTTCTCTTCCACATCGGTCGTCGCCGTGGTGCCGAGCAGCGACATGCGCGTCGCCGTGGCATCGGTGAACTGGACCCATGACTGAGCCGCCGAGCCTGCGGCCAAAAGGGCCGCCGCCGCGAGCATCGAGAGGTGCCGCACCTTCATGTTGATCGCTCCGTAGCGCCGAGGCTCCGCGGGGAGCCGAAGTCAGAACGTGATCGTCGCCGCCGAGGTGACGTGGGCGATCTGCCCGCCGACGACGGCGACGGACAAGTAGTCCACGGCGAGCCCGGCGGGGATCGCGAACGGCCCCACCTGGAAGTTCCCCGACGCGTCCAAGTTGACGTGCCAAGGAATGGTCCCGAGCGGAGCACTGATTTGATCGAAGACGGCGATGTCGAAGGCGATCCCGAAGAGAGGGCCGCTCCCCGTGGGGGTCGACCTCGACAACGTCACGAGATTATAGACCTCCGCCCCGGGAATCGTGGGACCGGATGTTTTCAAAATCCACTGCCCCGCCGCCTGCGGAAGAAACTGCATCGTCAACGGCGGCGTGACGGGGGTCCCCGGCACCAATCGCACGTTGTCGATGTAGCCATAAGACGCGACGGTGGCGTCACCTCCGTTCGCGACGTAGGCGCGGAAGACGACGGGAGTCGCCGGCGGCAGGGCCGGGAAAAGAGCGGTCAAATCCTGAGAAACGGACACCTTTCCCGTCGACGGGAAACCGTTGCAGGTGTTGACCACCGGGAAGGCGGACGAAGTGGTCTCCGCGGACCAAAGAACTTGCGTCACGGAACCGACCGAGACGGTGACGGTCATGAAGTCGTTGTAGACCGGATCGCCGGGCGTTTCCGCGGTGGCGAAAGCGACGTCGAACTTCAACACCGTTCCCGCGGTTCCCGTGGTGAATGTCGACTCGATGCGACTCGCCGCGGTCGGAGCGGACGGCGTGGCCTGAACGGATGAAGCGATCCGTATCCATTTGGCGCCGTCGGTCGGGAACTGCACGGCCGAATCGGTCGTACAGGACAAGTAAGGCATCACGCGGGTCGCGTTGGCACCGGCCGTTACCGAACTCGACCAACCGGAGGGCATCGCAGTGCCACCCGCCGTCGCGCTCTCGAAAGATCCATTCGGCACCTGCCCCCACGCCGCGGCGACGAGACACATCGCTGCGGCGACGGATGACGGGCGCATGCCGATCATGGGGTGAACGTCGTGACCATGAGGCCCTTGGTCGTCGAGATATAGTCCGAGACGGACGCGTCGACAACGAGCCACTGGAAATAGAGCGTGAGATCGTCGAGGGCCGGATTCAGCGGGATCGGAAGCGCCACCGACGTGTAGCCGGCGCCGGCGACGCCACTCGCGCCGGAGAGGGTCGTCGGAATCGCGAGGAGGAATGCGCTCGCCGGATCGACGTTGAGGGGAATCGTGTTGAACGACGTCCCGGGGAAGGCGGGTGTATCCGCCAACACGAAGTAGGCGGGTGCTCCGCCGATCGCACCGGACAAGCCGACGCGGAACTGGGCATTGCCGAGATACGGTTCGGACGCCGTCACGTGGCGCGGCACGATGCCGCCGAGACCGGCCTTTTCGGAACCGAAGTCGCTCATGTAGCTCGCGAGTTCGGAACGCAACGTCGGTCGATCGAAGGGATACTGTTCGAGGGCCACGCGCGCATCCGTCAGCGCGTTCTCGACGAAATCGGCGACGGCGACGCGTTCCGAGTGCGTCATCGGCACCGGCACGAGACGCGGATCGAGCGTCGCTTGATTCGGGAAGTCACCACCGATCTGATAGAAAAGCACGACGTCCAACATCGTCTGCTTGCCGCCGTTGTGGAAGAACGGGGCGCGCAAGCCGGAGTTGCGCAGCGACGGCACGCGGAAGGCGCCACGATCCGGCGGGAACGCCGTCACCTGCTCGCGACCGATGTCTTCGAGCGCGGGTCGCACGCCGATGTTCGCGAACGAATTGTCCGTGAACACGGGCGCCACGTGACACTGAGCGCAGTTGGCCGTGCTGTTGAACAGATTCATTCCGAGAATCTGCTGCGGGGTCATCGCCGCGGGATTCCCGTTCATGTAGTCGTCGAACGGGGTTCCGTCGGGGACCAACGTGCGTTCGTAGGTCGCGATCGCCTTCGCGATACGCACCGCGTTGATGGTCGGGTCACCGAACGCCGCTTGGAACAAATCCGGGTAGGTCGGGTACTGCGCGAGGGCCGCCGCCACGTCGGCGGGGAGATTCTGCGCCAACCGGAGCGGGAGCACCGTCAACAGTTTCGCATTGATCTCGCCGTAACTACGCGTCGAACACGCCATCTCCACCGAGGAGACCAAAGGACCGGCCGCTTGACTTTCGAGGGCGCCTCCCCACGCGATCGCGATCTGATTCGTCTCGGGGTCGACGAACGTGCCGGAAGCGCGACCGTCCCAAAAGAGTTCGTCCGCCCACTGGACGCCGATGAAGGATGGCGACTTGCGTGCGGTCACCTGTGGACGCGGGAAGAAGTTTTGTTCGGGCGTGAAGTCGCCGGACGGACCGCAGTGCACCACGCCGCGCGAACCTCGGATGTCGTCCGAGGTCGCGAACATGCCGTCGGGGCCCGGATGGATGTTGCCGGGAGTCGACGCGCGCGGATCGCCACCGCCGACCTGCGGGATGTGGCACGTGCCGCAGGCCGTCGTGTTGTCGCTCGACAACTGCTCGTCCCAGAAGAGAATCTTGCCCAGCACCGCTTTTTCCGAGGTGATGGGGTTCTCGGGCGGCGCGGGGACCGGAGGAAGTTGCGCGAACAACGAACCGGCAACGACCGCGGACAGCATCAAGGACCTGGAAAGGGTCCGGAACATGAAGGCACTCCAATCGTGGAAGCGTCGGGGACTTCCGGAGTTTAACCCTCGAAGCCCCCTCTTCCGAAGTCAACTTCTCCGATGGGACCGCCTCTCAACCCGTAATCGCCACGCGCCCGAGACGCGGGCCGCTCAAAGCCGGACAAACCTCACTGGAACGTGATGTTTTGAGCGGTCGCCAAACGCGTTCGCGACGGCTCCACCGAAACCCCCTGCAGGATCAGGGAGACGTTGAGGAACGCCGGGTCGCTCGGCACGGGCAAGGTCAGCGAGTAGCCACCCGCCGGTCCGACGGGCGACACCGGGATGAGTTCGAAATACGCGCCCGGAAGCAAATCGAATCCGAGAGTTCCATAGGGCGGAATCACGATCGAAACCGGCAGCGCACCGACGAAAACACCGACGGATGCGTTCGGCACGGTGTCCACCGTCAGCGTGGCCGACTGCCCGAGCTGAAGCGGCACCGCATCGAACTTCACGGTCGGCCCTTTCAAGAACGCGATGGCCCGCGGCGCCCCGATATCGAACGAACCGAGGGTGTCCTGCCACACGTCCACTTTCTCCCCCGCGTCCGATGCGTCTCCGTCCGCGTTCAGGTCGCGCAGAACGTAGACGCGATCGGGAGCGGTGTCTTCGACGACCGCCACTGCACCGTCTCCGACGGCGCACGCCCACATCGTGGACGCCGCGCCGACCGAATAGAAGACGGATTCTTCAGCGACGAGAGTAATCGAGGCGTTCGCATCCAGGTCGCGCGCCTTGAGGACACGTTCGAGTCCGGTGTCCGTCACGTAGGCCGTGCCGTCGCGATCCATCGCCAATCCGTAGAAGAACGACGACGACGCGCTCGTGGGCACGTACCAAAGGGTGACTTCGCCGGGGTCGGTGCAAACGCCGTTGGGAACGACGTCGTCGTGGAGACGCCACACGCCCTTCTGCAAGGCGCCGGCCGCCGTCGCCGCCCCGTTTTCCGTGTAGAGCACGGAGCCGTCCGGGAGGATACCGACGTTCGTCGGGATCGACGCACCGACCGACGTGTTGGTGAACGACGCGTAGATGACCGACTCGCCGCTGTCGAGCGCATCCCCGTCTTGATTGTCGTCGTGGAACTTCAGAATCGTGTCGAGACCGGAGGTGGCCGACGTGGTGTTCGAATTCGCCGCGTAAATCGTGCCGTCCAAGGCGACCACGAGACCGAAGATCGTGGGCGACGGAACACCGCCGACGGCGGCCGCGGGGGTGTACCACGTGGTGGCTTCACCCGCCCCCATGCAATCGCCGTTGCCGTCGAGGTCTTCGAGTCGGAAGATCGCGTCGGACGTGGAATCCGACACGAAGACGACGTTGCGGGCGTCGACCGTGAGCCCGGTCGGGAATTGGAGCGCGAGGAGCCCCGCCGACCCTTGGAAGTACACCGCAATCTCTCCGGCGTCGTTGAAGTCACCGTCCAGATTGAGATCCGAGAGACGTAGGACGCGTCCCGCACCGGTGTCGGCGACGATCAAGTCGCCCGACTGGGCAAACGGAGTCACCCCCACGGGTCCTTGCCCCGAAGACGTCGCACCGATCAGGGCCGCGCACACGAGAACACCCATACAAGAGTTCATTCGACGACTCCGATGCCACGCATGATGGACGCCCCCGCAACGACAGGCGGACGCGCGCACGGCGTGATGGGGCGACCCCACGGCTCGGATGATACGCCCTCACGATCTCCCGACAATCGGCGGCACCCGCGTCGTGGAAAGGCCCCCCTCCGGTTGCATGACCAAATCGCACGCAACTTCGGATTTTCAAAAGCTTTGGATCGGACGAAAGACTCCGTCTTTCCGATCTATGGAGATGTCGGTCGGTGCCGCGGATCCTCGCAGGGGAATCCCGTACAGGGTGTACGGGATGAGGATGCGGCGCCGACCACACTTTTTTTACACCGAAGCTCCGTCCCAATCCGTGTCGAGGGACGCGTCGCTCGACACACCCACGCCCCCGCAACGCCCCGGCTTCAGATGGACGCAAGCTTGGCAGTGGCTCGCGTCCGTCGTTTTCGGATAGCCGAGCCGCGCGCTGCGCGCCAACGCCGCCACCTCCGACTCGCCACGACGAATCTCTTCGTCGCCGATGACTTTCAGTGGTCGCCCCGCCGCCGTGAGGAACAACCACCCTTCGACCGGACGACGCAGCAGCCGCGCGATCGCGACGCAGTAAAGCACGAGTTGATCCGCGTATCCCTTGGCCCGCGCCTTCTCGACCGTATCGGGGATCTCCGTCCCACCGTCCGACTTGTAATCGACGACGTAGACGGGGCCATCGCCCTCGGGCGCGTACAGAAGGTCGAGAGTGCCCGCGACTTCGAGGCCGTCGACCTCGAAGGACACCGCTTGCTCGCTCCGTACTTCTCCCGGCTTGGCGGAGAGGATACGCGCACCGATGTCCCACGCCGCGAACGCTTTTTCGGCGCGCTCCACTAAAGTACGGATATCCTTCACGTCCGACGCGTCGGCGATCCCGGCGATCGTGCAGGCGACATCGATGTGATCACGGGGTGTCGCCTTCGAACCGCTCGCCGCCGCGGTTCCACCGATCGGATCGCTGGGCTTGCGCCCGAACGCCAAGGATTCGAACGCCGCGTGGATCGCGTTGCCGCGCACGTTGGCACGCACCCCGGTCTTCGGGCCTTCGGCACCTCGCTTCTTCCAAGGTTCCTCGCCGGGGGCTCGGAGAGCGGACTCCAAGAACCACCGGCGCGAACAGGCTTTCGCCTTTCCGAACATCGTCGGACGAAGGTAGGCACGCACATGGATTGCGTCTTTCGTCGTCGGAGCGACGACGTCGTCCACTCCCGGGTCCACCCACGTCAACGACGGCATCGCGACTTCCGTCACCACCTCGTTCGACACGCGGAGACGGATCTCGACGTTCAGGGGTCGGCCACCGTCGAAGGAATCGAGCACCAAAACCCCGGGTTCGAGGAGATCGATTCCGAGGGCCCGCTCGAACGCTTCGAGAGGAGACCCCTTTTCCGGTGCGTCCTTCTCCACGCTCCCCGTGACGACGAGATGATCTTCGGCTCGCGTCGTCGCGACGAAGAGGAGCCGTGCACGCTCCGCCTTTTCCTTGTGGGACGACAGATTCTTCATCAGCTTTTGGAGCCCGGAGTCCTTATCGTTGGGAACCCCGACCGAGATGATTTCCTCGTTCCCGACACGACCGATCCACGGCGGCGGACTCCCATCGGTGCTCGTCCACGGAGGAGAGCCCATGTCGAACAGGATCACGATGGGAAACTCGAGTCCCTTCGATCCGTGGATGGTCATCAGCGTCACGGCTTCCCCGTCGATCGGAGGATCCGCCTGCGAACCACGTTCGTCATCTTCGATGGATTGCACGAAGGACCGCGCCAGCGTGGCGTAGGAGCCCTCCCCCTCGTCTTCGAGGCCTCGGATCTTCGAGAGCAGGAGATCCATGTTCGCCTCGGCACGTCCGGAGGGGTCGGCATGACCGACCGCGAAACGCACGCCCGTGTCTCGAATCACCACTTCGAGCAACGATGAAGCCGGAAGACTCGCCGCCAAGCGCGACCAACGCGTCAACGTCGCATCCATCGCAAGGAGACGCGCACGCTCGTCGGACGTGAGTGCACAAGCGGCGAGATGATTCTCGGAGAATCGACGCCGCAGTCCGATGCGCGCATCTTTCGGACGCAGGGCGGCCAACAACCCGTCGTCGACGCCGAACAACGCGGACCGCACGATGCCGAGAAGCGCCACGTCATCGGAGGAATTCGCGATCCACGCCAAGACCGCGACGAGCATCTTCACTTCCGCCTGAGCGAAGAAACCGACACCGCCGAGGGTGCGATATCGAATGCTCGACGCTCCGAGCGCGGATTCGAGATCGGCCAGTCCCGTCCTCTTCGGCATCAGAATCGCGATATCGCCCAATCGCGCGGGTCGTTCGGAGACTTTGCCGAGATGGACGGGCCATTTGCCGATGATCTCGTCGTGGATGAGGGAGGCCACACGAAGCGCCTCGGCATGCCGCCGATCGCCGGCGGTTTTCGCCTTCTCGACGATGAACATCAGTCGGGACGCGGAGCTCGCCTCGACGCCGCGGTGGGCTTCCATCGGCAACACGACGGCCTCGAACGGTTCGGGCGTCATACCGGCGCCCGGAAACAACCCCGTCGCCAACTGGTTGTTGAACGCGACCAGCGTCGGTGTCGAACGAAAGTTCGTATCGAGTTGAAGCTCCGATCCGCGACCACCGTCTCCGACGTCCCGTACGGCCTTCCGGAACGTTTCGACATCGCCCTGACGGAACGCGTAGATGGCTTGCTGAGCGTCTCCGACGAGACAAAGCCCTTCTCCCACTCCATTACCGTCGGACGGATGCGGGCAGAGCAGCTGAGCGAGTTTCCACTGTCGCGGATCGGTGTCCTGAAACTCGTCGATCAACACGAACTTGAAGGGGCGCCGCATCGCACCACCCGCCGCCGTCGCCTCCAGTCGTTCGAGCGTGACGTCGATCAGACCGTCGAAATCGACGAGATTCGCGGCACTCATCGCATTTCGGAGCATTGCAAGGCACTCATCGTAGATCCGACGCAGGGCATTCTCGAGTCCGGGTCGCTGCGGGTCGAACATCGGATCGAACGGGCTTTTCTTCTTGCCGTCCGCCTCCAAACCTTTGAGTTCCTCGAATTCGAGAAGTTCGAACGTTCGACGATGGAACGTCGTCCATGCGTTTTTCCAACGCTCGGAGGTTTCGGAGTCGCATTTCTTCGGGCTCGGTATCCCCGGAACCCCGTCCACCGAAGGCCACCTCATCATCTGACCGGCAAGACCGCCTCCGTCGGTGCTCTCGAGATGTTCGAGCAATTCACGGAGCCCCTGAAGAAGCTTCGCCACACCCGAATCGCCTCTCGGTTTTGGGACTTGGATTTCCAAAATCGCTCGAGCGGCTTCCACGAGCCGTGCCCGACGGAGCGGATCCGCAACGACCCGCGCCTCGAGACGTCGCCAATCCCTCTCGCGGGCCCTTCGATCGAGCGCCGTACACATGCCGTGCAGCGCTTTTCCGATACGTCGCAGGTCGTCGTCGGTGCGGTCTTCGGAACGAGCCCAAGCGTCCGCGACATGGCGATGTCGCAACAGCATCGACAGACGCTTTTTGAGATCCTTTTCGCCGAATCGAACCACCCAGTCGTAGACGTATCGAAGAGCGTCGGTGGCCGCCCCCTCCGGCCAATGCGGCTTCCGCGATCAGCGCATCGATCACGTCCCCCGCAGGGTGGTTGGGCGCTTCGGATTCGATGACCGCGAACCGATAGCCCAGTTCCTCATCGGGGGGCAGCGTGGCGAGATACCGCTGACAGAATCCGTGCAGCGTCGTCACCCAAGCATCGGGAAGATGATCAAGAACGTCCGCCCAGCGCGCGGCATCGTCGGAGGAGGCGTCGAGGACGGCGCGGCCCGTCGCGAGAAGACGCACCTTGTCGCGAATGCGCTTCGAAAGTTCGGCGGCGGCTTTCTTCGTGAACGTGACGGCGAGGACGCGCGAAACGTCGTAATCGCACGCGCGCACCGCCTTGAGATAACGAATGACGAGCGTCGTGCTTTTTCCCGATCCCGGACCGGCTGCGATCGCCATCGATCCGTCGAGTTTCAGAGCCTTTTTCTGAGTCGCCGTGAGTTGATCGGCCAACGGAATGGATGTGTTTCCGTTCATTGCTCGTCTCCGCACTGCGAAGGCTTCGCCTCGGCACCGAGCATCGGTGTCTCCTGCGGGAAGACCCCATCGCGAAGGTCCATCGCGTGGAACCGCGATTCTTTCCCGGCGGCCGGGCAAGCGCTCTTGTACTCGCACCATTTGCACGGCTTGTTGTCGACCGCCGTTGGATGAAAGCGCCCCTGCTCCATCGCGACGACGACGTCGGCGGCACGGGTCATGTAGGCGTTCGTCAGCTTCTCGACGTCGTTTTCTTTGCGCTTGTAACTGTTGCCGTTCACCGCAGCTCCGTCGAAGTGACGCGTCGCGATCGAAGGGTCCGTCAAGTCGGGGCTGATCCGCACCTTCTGCTCAGCCGTGTCCAAGCGGAAATACACTCCCGATCGTGCGTGAACGTGGTTCGGATCCTGAGACAATCCCGCGGACTCGAAGAGGCGGTCCTTGAGCTTTTCGACGACCTTCAAGTAGAGAGGCAACTGAAATCGAAGCCCCTTCACGAGGTCGCCGTTCATCGAGCTGCCGGTAACTTTGTAGTCGATCACGAAAAGTTCGGAGAGTCCGCCGTCCTCCGACTGGTGTTCGACGAAATCGATCCGATCGATCGAACCCGAGAGGGCGAGGGTCACGGGTTTTTCCCCGAAGGAGGCCGACGACCACGTCTCGAGTTTGACGGGATTACGCTCGAGGACGTCACCGTCGCGTGGAACTCTCCCGAAGGCCGTCTCGCACCACGTGCGCGTCGGAGGCTGCCGCCGTGAACGTTCCCGTTCGAGATATCCCTCGAGAAGGCCCGTCGGTGGTTCGCCTCCATCGCCCCCCGTGACGAGATCGTCGACACCGAGAAGGGCCATCAATCGATCCTTGCGAAGTTCCTCGAGGCGCAGTTTCTCGAGATGTTCCGTGGCGATCGCACGCATCCGGGCACGCGCGTCCCAACCCTCCATCCCGACCGAACGACGCGCCGCATCCTTCGACGCTTCGTAGGTCTCCAAAATCGCATGGACCAAGGTCCCGACTTCGGCGGCCGTCAGGTCTTCCTCGACATCCATCTCGGGTCTCACGTCGAGCACGTTCCGGAAGAACCACTTCAAAGGGCATTTGACCCAGTTGTCGAGCGCCGACACCGAAAGGGAGCGGGTTCCTTCGCGATATTCCGACAACCACGGGGCGCGCTCTCCAATCATGCCGTCGTAGCGACCCGGGGGCCCTTGGCGGCGGGCCAAGACGGCGCGAGCGCCCTGCGAGGCATGGCGAATCCAACCGAATCGCGCGGAGGGTTCCAGGAGTTCTTTGCGACGCCGTTGCGCGACGCCGTCCATGTTCGGCGCCAAACGACCCGCTTGCGACTGCGCGGAGCCGGGAAGTTTGGCGAGACGTCCGGCCATTTCCTCCGTCGAACATCCATTCCGTACTTCGAACCGAGCGCCCCCGGCGAATCCGGCGCTCGATTGATCGAGTCGTTCACGAAGTTCTTCGTAGGCCCGTGCCGGAAGGCCGACGCCTCCGTCGTCGTTCAGTTGCGCGTGCGAAAGCACCACACGCGGCGCGGCATTCATGGCATGCGCCAACAGATGTTCGACTTCCCGGAGAGCCGCGCGGCGATCGGGCATCCCGACGCTCCGTGCGTCCTTCTCCGACCACGGAGAACACGACGGAGGCGGGGCGGGACAACGCCCTTCGAGAAGCCCGGCGACGATCACGACATCGGCTCGCAACCCTCTCAAGTCGCGAAGTCCGATCAGCTCGATGCCGCCTTCGATACGCGGACGAACGGGCACCGTCACCGCGCCGAGCATGGAGAGGAACGTGCGGACGTGATCGTCCCATGATCGAACCGCGGATCCCATGAACGGAGCGGAGGCGGCGTATTCGATCAACACCGTGTCGATCGCCTTGTCGCCTCTCCATCCGAGAGAGGCCGCGACGAAGGCATCCGGGTCATCCGCATCGAGCCCCGCCGTGAGCGACGGTGGAGTGCCGACGAGGTCGAGCACGCGACGTACGGTCGCGAGGAACAAGTCGAGCGCCACCTCGGCGGTGTTTCCGACGTTCAACGCCCCTTCGAGATTCAGCCACGCATCGTGAACGCGCTTCACCCGTTCGTAACGACGCGCGGCGTGCGTGTCTTCCGAATCCTTCGCGTCGGAATGGCGGCAAGCGACGTCGGCACGGTCGAGTTCCGCCGACAGTTCGCGTTTCCAGTTCTCCCGCCCCTCGACGACCCGCAACGATTCGACCACCTTGCCGAAGGTCCAGGCGTCGGCGTAGACACGACGTTTCTTTCCGTCGCGGCGAAGCGGCAGTCCATAACGTAGGGATCGAACGGCGTCGAGAACGGCATGTCGATGAAAATTGCGTTCCGGAAGCCGCAGGAGCGCCGTCAACGTTCGGACGTTGCCGACGCTGAGCAACGAGGTCGTTGCCGCGGTCGCGAGAGGGACACGCGCCTCATCGGCCAACGCAGCGAGCAACGGGGCTACCTCTCGATCCGTCGGGTAGGCGATGACGACGCGAGGATGGACGGCTGCTCCCGGATTCCAGGCGTCGACCGCCGTCGCCATCACGGCGCGGGCTTCGTCGAGGGTCGTCCGCGGCGCGATCCATGACGCGCCTTCGCGCGTACCGAGGTACTCGACGACCACGCGCGGACCTTCGGAGGATGGGCACCACACGGGACGATCGCCGGAAGGCGCTTCGGCGAAGTCGAAGCCCTGATCCGCGAGCCACGTGCAATCGTCGGGGTATTCGCCCTTGACGCGGACGTCGGCGGGGTTCCCGTAAACGGCCGCACCGAACATGTCGGCTCCACGATCGCGCACCATCGGATTCCGGGGCACGTCGACGAGCCACACGATCTCGTCCCACGCATCGAACAGGCGTTCGAAGACCTGACGTTCGATCAAACTGCACGCGTAGAACCCTTCGACGACGAGGCGACGCCGGGAGGGAAAGAAGCGGTCGAGCGGGAGTTCGTCCGTCCCCAAGTCGCGGGCGACTTCGATGAATCTCCCGGCAGGATCCCAGACGCGGAGGTCCTTCAAACGAGACATGTAGCGGTCGAAGGCGACGAGACCGCCCTCGACGAACGGACTCGTGTCGGTCGCGAGCGAGGGGAATCGTTTCTTCGCGGTATCGGCGCTGAATTCCGCTTCGGCGCCTTCCCTTCCGGTCCGCTCGAGCCTCCAGGATTCCTTCAGACGACGACTGAATTCGACGAGCCATTCACCCGCTCCGGTGACCTTGGCGAATGCGGCCGGAATCGTGGTGTCGTGCGCGAGGAGGTCGGCGATGAGAAGACTCTGTTGGGACTCCTCCAAGAGCGCGCGTGGAGTCCGCCGACGACGGCTCAGCCATTCGACGAGATTCGCGAGCGTCCGGCAACGATCGCCGAAGGACCCACCGCGAGCGCTTCGCTCCTTCGCCACCAGTTCCCGGACACGCCCCTCGGTCCGCGCGAGGTGCAGATACCCCGTCGGGAGCGTGTCGAGCCCCTCGGCGAACAGACGATCACCACGCCCATCCCCCGGCCATCCGAACACCACCCGCTTCGAAGTCGCCATGCGGTCGAGGTTACCCGATGCGGGGGACGCGGGTTTCACTCGACTCAGGAGTCCACGAGTCTCGCCGCGCTATCATTTCGCGCGTGAAGGCCCCCTGCGAACTCTGCGACGGATCCGCCGGAAACGTTCTCTACGAGGACGATCTCGCCCGCATCGTCTTGGTCGACGACGTCGAGCATCCGGGCTTCTGCCGCGTCATCCTCAATCGCCATGTCGCCGAAACGACCGATCTCTCTCCGGACGACCGGCGTCACCTGATGGACATTGTGTTCGCGACGGAAAAAGCCGTGCGCGACATCGTCGCGCCCGACAAGATGAACGTCGCGAGCTTGGGCAACGTGGTGCCCCACGTGCATTGGCACGTGATTCCTCGCCGCAAGGAGGACGCCCATTTCCCCAACCCGATTTGGGGGGCTCGCGTTCGAGAGGCGTCCCCCGCTCCGATCCCGCCGAACTTGCCGGGGAAACTGCGCGCGGCGATCGCGTTGGAACTCTGCGACTAAGGCGTCGGCGCAGATTCGGCGCCCGGAAATGCGGCCGCCATCCAACGGCGCCATTCCGGAGTCCCTCGCAAACGCGCGAGATCCGGATCTTCGAGGAACAAGGCCCGGGGCAAGGGCCGC
>CAIWVZ010000014.1 GCA_903916245.1 uncultured Planctomycetota bacterium
CACAACGCACGCCGCGTGCGCGTGCTGCCGACTTGATGGCCGCCACGGCCTCGCCGAGTCGGCCCCGCGGAACGCCGAGGTCCTCGGAACGCTTGGCGCCGAAAACGCGGTAGACCGCCGACGAAATCGAGCGTCGAGCCGACCAAAGCTCGTCCCGATCCGTGCCCGCATCGGCGATCCGCACCGAAACGGCGCCGACGGAGCGAACGGCTTCCGCCGCACGTTCCGCCTGATCGCGACAATCCGCGAGGGATCCGTCCACCTCGATCAAGAGACTCGATCCGGAGCGCGGCGTCGGATCCCCCGCGACGATGCCGAGGACGTCCCGATCCATGTATTCGAGCGCCCGAGGAAGAACACCGGCCCCCAAAATCGCGTCGGCGGCGGCGAATCCGCCCTGGTCGTCGGCGAACGCGGCGAGGAGAGTGATCGCGTGGGGCGGCTTCGGAAGAAGTCGAAGCGTGAGGCGCGTGAAAACGGCCAGCGTGCCTTCGGATCCGGTCAACAAACGCGTGAGGTCGTATCCGACGACGGATTTCAACGACCGACCACCCGTCTCGAAAACGCGTCCGTCCGCACCGACGCACCGCAAGCCGAGCACGTAATCCCGGGTCACTCCGTACTTCGCGGCGCGCAATCCTCCCGCGCACGTCGCCACGTTTCCACCGAGAGTGGACGTCCGCGCCGAAGCGGGATCGGGAGGATAGAACATCCCCACGGCCTCGGCGCGCGCCTGAAGCTCGCCGCACATGACACCGGGCTCGACCACGGCGACCATGTCGCGCGGCGACACGTCGATGATGCGATTCATTCGAGAAAAATCGAGCACGATCTGACGCCCCCGTGCGGTCGCCGAACCCGTGGGCGACGTTCCGGCACCCCGGGGAACGATCGACAGTCCGTTGGCACCCGCGAATCGAACGGCGGTGCAAACGTGCTCTTCTTCGGAAGGTCTCACGACGGCGAAGGCGTCGCCTCGAATCTTCGAACCGTCGGTGCCGAGCAGGACGCGATCCACAGGATCGCAGGACACGACGCCCAGCGGAAAGGTCGCCTCCAAGCGGCTTCTCAACGCGTCGTCGGCATCCGTCGGCATGCGCCGCGATTCTACCGCCGTGCGGGTCAGACCGGAATACGACTCGACACGAACGCACCCAACTTGCGGGCGATCGGCATCGGAAGGTTGCGGAAGGCCTCGCGCACCCAACGCAATCGCGGATTGTCCGGGCTGATACGCGGGATTGCGGAGTCGTCGAGCAAGATCCACTGGTAGTGCAACGTCGTAGGTTCGAATCCTTGATTGTGCTTGAAACGGAACGCGCCGGTGTCCTTGCGACTACGACCGAAGTCGAAGGAGCGAAGCCCTCGACGACAGGCCTCCTCCATCACGGCGTGATAGAGCACGTTGTTCGCCGACAACCTTTCGGCGCGCTCGGAGGCCCCCGACCAGTACGGCATGATCACGCCGTTCCAGACGAAACTCACGACCGAAGCCACGGTCTCCCCCTCCCATCGGACGCGCGTCATGAGACACTTGTCTCCCATGACCTCGAAGGTGCGCCAGAACAAGGCTTCGGGGAACACCAACGATCCGAGATCGCGTTTGTTTTCCGCGAACAGTCGATGGAAGTCCGCGACGTCCTTCGAATCGAAGTCGACCGAAAGACCCGGTTTCGCCAGGGCCTTGCGGACCTCGGCGCGCGCCTTGCGCGGAATCCGTTCGAGACACCCGGGAACCGTGTCGGGGACGGGCGCGAAGAACGTCGCGTACGAATCGACGGTCGGAAAATCCAAGCCGCTCGGTTTCATGTGCCGCAACTCGACCTTGCGGATGCCGCGTACGCGAGCTTCCTGCCGCGCGGCGCGCGCGAGCGCTTCCGACGATTCGGCATCGGACGCGAGAATCCCGCCGTACACGGCGAAGGGCGTCGAACAGAGCGACGGCCCGAAGAACGGCGAGCGGACGACGAACATGGGAAGAACGCCGACGACTTCACCCCGTCGTTCCGCGATGAGATAGACGGCTTCGTGCCCGAACGTCTCGGCGATGGTTCGGCGCCATTCGAGCGTATGAAAAATGCTCGAATCCGGGTGGGACCGCACGTACGCGTCCCACCGGTCGGAAAGTTCCCGATCCAGCGTCCAAACCGAGGTCACGTAGTCTCCGGACGATCCGTGCGACCCGCCGAAACGACGGTGTCGATGCTGTAGTCCTTCAGTTGGTTGCCCTGAAGGAAGATGATGATCTCACCGATGAGCCCGATCGACGCCACGATGATTCCGAGCACCAGGAGGAAGACGCCGAGAACGAGCAACGGTTTGTCGGCGAGCCCTTCGCTGCGGACGATCTTGAGCCACGTCATCCAAGCGGAAATGCCGAATCCCACCACGAAGAAGACCGAGCCGACGAGACCGAAGAAGCGCAGGGGCTTCTTCGTGAACTTGAGCAGGAAGAACAGGGAGAGGATGTCGAGGAAGCGACGTACGTAGAGACCGAGATTGAGGAACGTACTCGGTCCCTCTTCGCGGACGTGTTGCACGGAGATTTCCCTGACCCGGAATCCCTTCTGACTGGCGAAAACCGGAATGAACCGGAACAGGTCGCCGTGGATCGAAAGATCCGCGACCACTTCGCGACGGAACGCGCGGAACGACGCGTTCAAGTCGTGAATGCCGACTCCGGTCAATCGTCGGGTGAACGCGTTGAACGCCCAACTCTGCAGGCGGGCGGGCCAGGAGTCGACGCGCCGCTGCCGACGGACGGCCACGTAGTCCCAGTTGCCGCGCCCATCCCCTTCGCGAAGGAGACTGACCGCCTGCCGAACCGCATCCACGCCGACCTGTTGATACCACGTGGTGGTGATGATGTTGCGTCCGCGGGCCATGCCCACGGCGGTCGCGATCGCGATCGACTCGCCGAACTGCCGACGGAAGCGCACGCCCCGCGTGTTCGGAAGCGTCTCGGACATCTTCTTCACCCACGCGAAGAATTCCTTCGGTGCGCCGTCGTCGACGAGCAACACTTCCCACGTCACCCCGATGTCCGTGAGCGCCTGCGTGTACGTGCGGACGACGTCCTCCGCCAATCCGGCTTCCGGTCCTACTCCGCTCGCGAGCACGACGAGCGTGAAGTCGAACAGCGGCGCGCTCTCGCTCGCGTGGGGAACGTACATCAGATGGTCTCCAGCGTGGCGCGCGCCTGATCCGACGGGTCGTATTTGCCGACGCGCTGAATCAGTTCGGCGAGCAACCCGAGGAACAGGAAGTAGAGGGACGACACGAAGAAAAGCGTGATGACGGCCGGGAAGATGATGGTGCCGTCCCCCGTGCGCGTCGCGAGATTCCAACCCCAGACCGCGGCCGTGAAGCCCGCGAACAACACGAAGGTCAACGCGAGCGGTCCGAAGTAATGCATCGGTCGTCCCGCGAATTCCGTGATGAGACGCAGCACGACGAGATCCGCCGCGACTTTGAGAACGCGCGACAGTCCGTACTTCGACCGACCGAACTCGCGCGAACGATGGTTCACCACGACTTCGGCGATCTTCGCGCCCGCGCGATGCGTGAGCGCCGGAAGGAATCGGTGCATGTCGGAATAGAGATTGAGCGCGCGGAGTTCCGAGGCACGGTAGGCCTTCAACGTGCAACCGAAATCGTGCAACCAACCCGTGGGGCGTCCGTCGGCGTCGCGCACGCGCACGCCGGTGAAGACGCCGATGAGCAGATTCGCCGCCCAAGACGGGAACTTGCGCGTGAGCGCGCGATCCTTGCGATCGCGACGCCAACCGGAGACGAGGTGGTACCCCTCGTCGATCTTTTCGAGCAACTTCGGGATGTCGCGAGGATCGTTCTGCAGGTCGCCGTCCATGAAGACGATCACGTCGCCCTGCGCGAGCGACAACCCCGCGGCCATCGCCGCCGTCTGCCCGGCGTTGCCGCGCAACTTGGCGAGACGCGCTCCGGGGAGCGGAGGTTTCGGAGTGCCGTCGGCGGCGCGCGCGTCACCGCGAATCTCCGACCGTACGACGTCGAACGTGCCGTCGTCGCTTCCGTCGTCGACGAGGATGATCTCGGTCGTACGATCGAACGACGCGACGAACCCCCGCAACTCTTCGATGAGATGCGGGGCGCACTCCACCTCGTTGTAGAGGGGGATGATGATGGAGACGTCGGTCGGCACGTTCGCCGGATATCCTTGCTCCGCCCGAGGTTACGGCGGATCCCAAGAGATTACTTCGTCCCCGGGACCGGGGCATCTGAAACCGACGTTTCGAAGTGCGTTCGAAACCCGACTGTGGTATAATTTTCAGCGTGACCGGCGGTTCGCAAGACTCGGTGCGGATTGATCTTGCGAACGATGCGCCGTCCGCCGAATCCCCTCCGGCTTCGGGCCCCCCCGGAAACTCCATGTTGTTGATTCACCCTGCAGGTCCCGACCGACAGGCGCTGGTGGCGTACTTGACCCGCCGAGGCGTCTCCGCGGTCGTTCCCGACGGGGTGGGGACTCCGAGCGCGGTCGAAGCGGAGTTGGAAGCACACGCGTCGATCACTCCGAAGGTGCTCCATCAGTCGTGCCTCGGCACGTTCGAACCCGAAGAGGTCGAATCCGTCATCGCGCGCTTCGACCTCGTGATCGTGCCGAAGGCGGCCCGAGCGGCGACCGTTCGTGTGCCCGTCCTTCAGGAACCGTACTTCCTCGACGAGTTCTTGAAGGCCGCACAGGATCGGCGGCGTCCCTCCACGACCGCCCCGACCTCTCCGTCCGACGTCCCCGCGCTGCTCAAAGGACTCGCCCATGCGATGAACAACGTCGCGACGTCGAGTCTCGGTTGGTTGTCGCTCGCGGACCGCCCGGAGATCGCCGAATCGAAACGCCGCGATGCGTTGACGGAAGTCAAAAACGACATCGGCCGTCTGTCCGGCGTCGCCAAGGGGCTCAACCTCCTGGCCGAACCGCGCGTGCCCGGGCATCGTCCCGCGACGGACCTCGCACGACTGCTCGGGGCGGGCCCCCCGATCCGCGCCCACGTCGAAGCGGAGAGTTTCGGCAACGCCCTTCTCTTCCTCCGTTGGGCGGCGGAGACCGAGAAGAAACCCCTCTCGGCGACCGCGGCGCGTCACGGAACGGACGTCGTCGTCACGGTCGACGATCCTTCCGTCGACGGCGATCGCTCCCACGGATTCGAATTGGCGCGTCTCCTCGAGCGCCACCGTTTCGCTCGGGCCCTCGGATTGGCCCTTCTTCACCACGTCACCGCACGCGCGGGCGGCCATACCCTCGCGACGCGTGGCCCGCACGGTGGTCTCAGGGTCGTCGCCCACCTCCCGGCCGCCGCGGAGGGCCTCGAGGCCGACGCATGAGCGCGGCCCCCGTGCTCATCGTCCTGACGGACGGCGAGGAGTCGCTCGCTCGTTCGTTGGACGAAGTCCGTCAGGACGGTTGGAAGGTGTACGCGAGCGGTCGCGTCCACGACGTGGCCACCTTCCTGAACCGCAATCCCGACGCCCTCTTCCTCGTTCGCGGTGCGCTCTTGCCCGCCGGTCGGGAGGATCAGACCCTCGCCGCCTGTGTCGGTTCGGGAAAACGGCCGTTCACCATTCTGACTCGGTCCGCGGCCTCTCCGCTTCGCCTCGACGGCATCGACGAAGAAATCTTGGAGCCGTTCACGGCCTCCACGTTGATCGAAGCCCTCGACGCCGCGAAGGGGCCGCCTCCGACGACGTCACCGCCGCCGATCGCCGCGGCACCGATGCCCGCCGAAATCGCGCCGCCTACGCCGCCGCCGACCCGGACGTTCGACGCCGACGAGACACCGCCCATCGATCCGATCGGTCCGGACGGGGTCCGCCTTCTCAAGTGGATCCGGCGTTGCACGGAAGACGAACGCAACCCCAAGAATCTGCAGGAAACCGCCCTTCGCGCGTTGACCGACCTCACCGGGTCCCGGGAAGGGCGGCTCTACGCGCCCGTCGCCGGGTCCGGCCTCAGGCTCCTGTGTGCGATGGGCGTCCCGAGCTCCGAAGCGGAATCGGACCGTCTCCGCGCCTATGCCGCGGAAGCCGCGACCGACGGCACCCCGCGCGTGATCATGGGCGTTCCGAAATCCGGGGCTTCCGGCGTCATGA
>CAIWVZ010000015.1 GCA_903916245.1 uncultured Planctomycetota bacterium
GGGTGGCGGCTTCCTCGGGATGAGCACGCTCGCCTACGCGGTTTGCGGCGCCCTCGATCCCGATGCCCCGTTCGACGCGCGACAAGCCGCCACGTGGTTCACCTACGCGTTCCTCCACGGCGGGCTGTTCCACATCCTGATGAACTCCATGAGCATCCATCAGTTGGGACGGATGCTCGACGCCCTCACCATGCCGCGCAACGTCTATATGGCGTTCCTCGCGGGCGTCCTCGGAGGTGCGGCGACGGTCGAACTGTGGGCGGCCATCCAAGGCGGCCGCCATCCGATCACGGTCGGCGCCTCGGCGGGAGCCTGCGGCCTCCTCGGCGCACTGCTCGCGCTGACCTACAAGGCGCGCGGCGGATTCTTCGGCGAACTACGCAAAGAACTCCTGAGTTCGACGATCCTTCTCGTCATCATCGGATTCCTCCCCGGCATCAGCGGGGCGGGCCATGTGGGCGGCCTCATCGCGGGCGCCCTCTGCGGCCTCGTCATCCGCAAGCGCGGTAGCCTGCGATTTCCGAACGACCCTCTCACGGTCATCCCCGACGTGTTGACCGCACTCGTCGGCGCGGCCTGCCTCGCGGCGGTGCTTTGGGTCGCCGCCACCGCACCGCAAGACGCGAAACTCCTTCGCACGGCGAAACCGCTGCTCCGTCACATCGGTGCGTTCGCCGAGTGGCTCGATCCGTCCGAGCCGCGCCCGACGGCGGCCGATATCGACGAATGGGTGACGGGCCTCGACGCCCTGGAGGTCCCTCGATCCCTCCGCCCGATCGTCGCCGATCTCACCCGACTCGCCCATGGCAGCGGCCTTCTCGACGGCCGCGCGCCCGACCCGGCGAAGATTCCGGAAATGAGAGCGGCCGCCGAAACGCTGTTCGAGCGTGCGGCGGCCGTCGTGGACGACAGCGGGTGGTTCGTCACCCCCCGCTGATCGCGGTCATCCGTTGCCGATGACGAGCGTCGCGGTGTTCGACACCGCGGTTTGGAAGATGTTGGCGAGGCTGCCCGGATTCGGGACGCCACCGCCCGGCCCGCCCATCCCACCGCCCATACCGGGCATCGGCAACGTCATCGCGAGTTTCGCGACCACCGCCTGGCAGGTGAACGTGTGGTTCGGGAACGAGAAGGAACCGGGCATGTTGCTCGGAAGCGCGGGGATCGACTGGGAGAAGCCGCATGCACCGGAGGCGTCGGTCATGCCGAGCGGCAAGATCACCGTCGGCTGAATCGCGAGAGCGAGGCTGTTGAACCCGAACGTGAACGTCGAGGTGCCGGTGTTGCCGGCGAACAAGCCGCAGAAACCGCCCGAGAGATTCGACGTGACGTTGATCGCCAACGTCTGCCCGGGATTGACGGTTCCGGTGATCGAAAGCGACGCCGTGTTTTGGGCGGCGACGGCTCCGGCGACGATCGCCGCGAACGCGAATGAGTGAGCGAGACGCATGATGGTTCTCCCTGTTGCCGAAGGTAAGGGGTTCCCTCGACACGTGGATTTCACCACATCGCCGTCCCCGCTCCTAGGACATTCGGTCCCTTTTTAGGATTTCGACGATTTTACGCGCTCCCGGGAATCAGGAACGCCGCGCGTAAACCAGCCGTTCGACCTTCTGCCGCGTCGATTCGCTGGTTCCCGCGGGCAAAAAACGTACGGAAATCTCCCAACTTCCGGAGCGCCCGACCGACGGCACGCAACGCACCGATTCCGCGAGAAAATCGAGTCCGCCGGGGATTTCGGGGGCGTCCACATGGACCCTCAACTGTTCGCCGACATCGACGCTTCTGTCGGCCGCGAATGCGAAGCCGCCGATCGACAAATTGCGCGACCATGCGACGCCGATCGGAGGCTCCCCGCCGTCCACCGCGCGATCGACGTACGCGACCGTCGCGCGGAAGTTGTCGTCCACGCGCAGAAACCTGCGTTTTTCCTTGGAAGGAACGTCCCCGACGTGAGCGTCGCGATGATTCATGGAGACGATTCTATCCGCCGAATCCGCGTCGTTCCTCGGCATCCTGAGCAGAGTGAGACTGACAAAACAGCACGGTTGCGAACGGCCCCTGAACGATCTCCTGATCAGATTGGGTCAGTGCGTTACAGTGCCGAGCCATGAATGCCACCGTCGCCCCCCAGTCGGGCGCTTTGTCGAAGAACGAGCTGGTCGACGTCGTCGAAGGATGGTTGCGCTCCGATCCGGACCTGAAGTTCAAGTCCGCGAAGAAGGATGCGCAGAAGTTCCTCGGCGTCGCGATCACTCCCCGTCTTTTCAGAGCCGCCTGCGACCGGCTTTCCTTGGCGCGTCCCTTCCGTTCCGTGAACAAAGGAGTTTCCAACGTGGCCCGAGAATCCACCCCTCTCATGCTGTGGCTCGTCGACTATCTCACCAAGAATCCAGAAGCGACCTTTCACGACGCGAAGGACGCCGCCCGCAGGGCCGGCCACCCCTTCGATCGTGCGATCGTCTTCGGTCTCGCACGCAAGCGTTGCGGCCTCGCGCCGATGACCAAGCGCTCTCGTAAGCCCGGCGCTCCGAAAGCTTCGAAGGGAACCGGCCGTCCCGTCGGTCGCCCGAAGGGCTCGAAGAACAAGGACGTTCTCGCGTTCCGCGCGAACGAGATTTCCGAACTCCCGTTCCGCCAGATCGAAGCGCGTTTCCGCGCTCTCCAAGGCGAAGTGGAACGCCTGCGCACCGCTCTCGGTCGCGCGCGCACCGCTCTCGAATCCGTCTGATTACGGGACCTGCGCTCCCACGCCGTCGCTGATAGCGTGGGAGCGTCATGGATCCCAAACGCCGGGAACTCGTCGACCACGTGCTCCGCGTGCAGGCCTCGATCAGGACCTGCGAAGGCTGTGGGCAGTGCTGCACGGAGGCGTTCAACAGCGTCGCGATCCTCCCGGTCGAAGCCGTACGCATCGCGGGCCACATGAAGACGTGGCCGTCGGACAAGCGCGCCGCGTTCGGAGAACGACTCGAGGCGGCCGTCTCCCGTTGGCGTCTTTCGACCACGGGCAAGAACCGGAACTACACGTGCCCCTTCCTCGAAGCGGACATGTCGTGCGCTCTTCCGTTCGACGTGAAGCCGACGGCGTGTCTCGCCTTCAATCCGGTGACGCCGGATGCCTGCGAGATGGATCCGAAGCGTTTCGACGCCGCCCATGCCCCCCAATCGTCCCGCAATGCGGAAGCGGGATTCCCCGAACGTCGCGTCGCGATCCCCGTCGCCGTTCTCGCGGCCCTCGACGGGAAGATCCCGCAGAAGGGGGCGGGTCCCGTCGCCTCCGAGTCCGGAACCACGCGTCGCGCGCCCGCGACGTCGAAACCCGTCGCACTCCCCCGCCTCCTGTCGAAATGGGGCGTGTGCTCTCGGAAAGAAGCCGAAGCCCGCGTGAAGGACGGACGCGTCGCCGTCGACGGGCGCGTGGTCCGTGACGTCCTCCATCTCGTCACCCCGTCGACGTGCAAGATCACGCTCGACGGCAAGGCCGTTTCCGACGGCGGCGGCTCCGGCGTCCACGTGTGGTTCGCCGTCAACAAGCCGCGCGGCGTCGTCACCACGACCAAGGACCCCGAAGGCCGACGCACGGTCGTGGATCTCTTCGGCGACGCCCCCCCGCAGGGCGTGATGCCCGTCGGCCGTCTCGATGCGGACAGCGCGGGCCTGCTTCTCATGACGAGCGACCACGCCGCGGCGGATCGACTCCTCGACCCCGGCTCCCACGTCGAGAAGACCTATCGCGTGAAAATCCGCGGTGCGCTCGACACCGCGGCGGCACGGCGCCTTCTTTCGGAAACGATCGACGACGACGGATGGCGTCTCGGTCCGTTCGCTTCTCTCGAACCGATCTCGACGGGGCCGAAGTCGAGCTGGTGGCTCGTCGGCCTCCGCGAAGGCAAGAATCGACAGATCCGGCGCCGCTTCGCACGCGAAGGCTGCGAGGTCGAAGTCCTCGTTCGCACCCGATTCGGGGCGGTGGCGCTCGGCGATCTCGCACCCGGCGAGATCCGTCCGCTCACTTCGGCGGAAGTGAAGGCGCTCCTCGGGTCGTCGTCGCCGCGTCCTCGATGAACACTTCGACCTGCTGACCGCACCACGGCATCAAACCCGGCGGTACGGTCACGATGCGATAAATCACCTGAAGGACGCGTGTGTCGACGCGTTCGAATACCGAAGCCGTCAAAGCACGCTTCGGGATCACGTAGGGATCGACACGGACGAACTCGATGCCGAGCGCTTCGTCCTTCCCTTGATGCCCTCGGAGATACGCGCGGCCCGCGGACCCCTTCACGAAACGGGACGCGTCGTTCTCGTCGAGGTCGACGCGCACGTGAAGCGGTGACGTCTCTCCCATGACGATCGGCGCCGCACCCGCGCCCGGGACCACGCCTTCGCCCACACGGATGTTGACCTGCAGGATCTCACCGTCGATCGGAGCACGGACGACGAGACGATCGAGATCCGCCTTCACGGCGGCGACGGCCGCATCCGCGGCCGCCCGACGCGCTTGAGCGGCACGCACCGCCGCCGTGGCGACGGCGATCTCCGGCGCCCACGCCCCCGCCTCCGCCAACGCGAGATCCGCCTTCGCTTTCGTCAGTTGTGCCTCGCGGCTCCCCACGGCGAAGGCGGCCGCTTGTTCGCCGCGGTCGGTCGTCGCCCCCGACCGCTTCAACGCACGCTCGCGATCGAGGCGATCGCGGTCGTCGGCCAAGAGCGCTTCGATTTCGGCGATCTTCGCGCGCAAAGCGGGGAGGGTCTCCGGTCGTGGCTCCGACTTGAGCTTGGCGACCTGAGTTTCGGCGGCCGCGATCGCTTCGGCGGCGACGAGGCGTTCGGCCTCCGCCTTCGCGAGCTCCGCCGTGAGATGGCGATCGTCGAGTCGGAACAAGACGTCGCCGCGTTTGACCCGGGTACCGTGTCGCGCGGCGACCTCGACGACCACGCCCGCCGTCTCGGACGCCACGTCGACGGCCTCGGACGACGGTTCGATGATCCCCGCCCCGGAAATGGACCGCGCGAACGGCTTCGCGGCGGGCACGTAGGGCGGCGGCGGTTCCGGCGCTTTCTTCATGAGATCGCGAATGGTGAGGGCCGATAGTCCGAGCCCGGAAAGCGCGATGACGGGGAGCACGAAAGTCGACAGTCTCATGGGTGCGGCTCCGCGACGGAGTTCGACGACATCTCTTCCTTGCGGGCGATCTTCGCGATTCGCCCGTCGGACATGACCGCGAAAAGATCCGCATATCCGTAAAGCCGGGTGTCGTGCGTCACCACGACGACGGCGCGTTCCGGATCGACGGCCAGTTCGCGAATGAGGTTCATGACGAGGCGACCGGAGTCGCCGTCGAGCGCCGCGGTCGGCTCGTCGCAGACGAGCAGACGCGGTTGATGCACGAGGGCGCGAGCGATCGCGACACGCTGCTGCTGTCCGCCGGAAAGTTGGGAGGGTCGACTCGCGACTTTGTCGCCGAGACCGACGCGAACGAGCATCGCGCGCGCGGCTTCGCGGGCGGCGCGACGGGGGCGCCCCGAGAGGATCAACGGGATCTCGACGTTCTCCTCGGCGGACAAGCCCGGCAGCAGGTTGTACTGCTGAAAGACGAATCCGATGTTGCGACGGCGGAACGTGGTCTTCGCCTCCGGGTCCATGTCGTGCAGCGACTCGCCGAAGGCTTCGATGGTCCCCTCGTCGGCGTCGAGGGTCGCCGCGAGGACGGAGATGAGGGTCGTCTTTCCGCAGCCGGAAGGGCCGACCACCATCGTGATGCCTCCGGACATGATGTCGATATCGACGCCGTCGAGCGCGCGGACGGTCTCGTCCGCCGACCCGTAGGTTTTCACCAACCCGCGTGCACGCAGGACGGGCATGCGAATGATCCCCGTCGCCCGCGCCGGTGCCGGCTTCTCGAAAGGATCGACCGCGCTCATTTGAAGACCATCGCCGGTTCGGTCTTCGCGACCTTGCGCAGCGCGACGAGCCCGGCCCCCATGCAGAGGCTGAAAACCGCACCCGCCGAAATGAGAAGAAGTTCCGGAGTGAGATACACAGGCAACTGACCGTTGGGGCCCGCCGAACGTGCGACGAGCGACGCCAACCCGACGCCCATCCCGTAGCCGAGGGCGGCCACGGCGCACGCCTGAACGAGGATCATCGCCGCCAGCGTCCCTTCGGACGCGCCCATCGCTTTGAGCGCGGCGAACTGTTTCAGGTTGTCCACCGCGAACGAATAGAAGGTCTGTCCCGCGATCGCCGCTCCGACGATGAATCCGAGCGCGATCGTCGTCCCGATGTTGATGGCGATGCCCGTGTACTTGAGCACGTAGCGGATCGTCCGCCAACGAAACTCTTCCGGGGTTTCCGCGATCAACCCGGTGGTGTCGCGTATGCGCGCGGCGACGACGTCCGTGTCGATTCCGGGTTGGACCTTGACCAGGATCGCCGAAAGCGTGGAGCGCTCGGTCGGCACCCACTGAATCGCCTGCGAGTAGCGCGTGTGGATGACGGGCAAACTCTGGAAGTTGCGGGTCGCCGCCGACTTGCCGACGATGACCGCGCGCCGATCGTTGAAGGTGAGTTCTTCACCGACCTCGACGCCGCCGATCTTCATGCTTCCCGCGACGTCGATGATTCCCGCATCGCGCCGGACCAAGTCGGCGACCGACCCTTCGACCATCGCCGACGGAGCGCCGATCATCGTGGCGTCGTCCACGCCGATCACGAGAACGTTCTCATAGCGACCGTCGAGCCGTTTCGCGCGCGCCGCCCCCTTGAACCAACGGGTCGCCCATTCGACCCCTTCCACGTCGCGCACTCTCCACAAATCCGAATCTTTGAGGGCGCGGAGGTCGTCGACCGTCTTCACTCGGGAGTCGAACACCCAAAGATCGACCGACTTGGTGTCGAGGATGATGGCGCCCGAGCGTCGCATGAGGCCCGTGAAGACGCAGCCCTGCTCGACGATGAGGAAAACCGCGAAGGTCACCCCCATGACGATCGACAGAAATTTCGCCCTGTCGCGGGCGAGCATCTTGAGCGCGACGATCAGCACGGGTCGATGCTAACCTACGGTGTGCCGAGCCACGCTCCGTTCCTCCCGATGACGCCCGACGAGACCCGCGCCCGCGGGTGGTCGGAGGTCGACGTCGTCATCGTCACGGGCGACGCGTACGTGGATCACCCGTCGTTCGCGATGGCGATTCTCGGGCGCGTGCTCGAAGCGCAGGGATTCAAAGTCGCGATCCTGTCGCAACCGCCGTGGCAATCGGCGGACGCCTTCCGCGCCTTCGGTCGCCCCCGGCTCTTCTTCGCCGTGTCCGCCGGCAACATGGACTCGATGATCAACCACTACACGGCGAAC
>CAIWVZ010000016.1 GCA_903916245.1 uncultured Planctomycetota bacterium
CCTCGACGCCATGGGCCGCGGCGGCATCATCGGCTTGAACCTCGTCACCGAGGCCTACCGGCGCGGCCGGTTCAACATGAACGACCTGGAGGCCGCCTTTGACAAGCTGCCCGTCTTGGCCTCCGGCAACCAAAGCGCCTTGCGCGGCGTGGACCTGCAAGAGATGGTCAGGATTATTCTGACCCGCGTGGCCGAGCTGCGCGCCCAGGCCCAGATCGACAAGAAGAGCACGGACCTGGTCTACGTCAACGTCCGCTCCAAGACCCGGCGGTGCGCGGAACTGTTTATGCGCCAGGAATTCGCCTCCCGCGACGCTATACGGGAGTTGTGCGAGGCCCTGGAAATTCCCACCGCGTCCGAGGAGGGCGAAGCGCTGATGGTGCACAAGCTGGCGGACCGGCTGGCCGAGCCCGGCCTGGCCCACCTGGTTGCGAACCTGATTAAAGACCGGCAGCTTAAGATCAGCGCCCAGGCCCAGCAGCTCATGCTGGACTTGCAGGACAATCCCAGCGGGAAACCCCAGACCGCCGCCCAGGTGACCGCCGCCAACAAGCGGCTCTTGGTCGATGTCTTCCCCGCCAGCTTTAAGCGCGACCGGGTAGAGCTAGAACGCGCCGCCGTCGTCATCGACCTGGAGCTGGCGGTTTCAGCCGAATCGACCGACGGCGTGGCCTTTCGCGTGAAGTGCCGTCCCGGCTCGCCCCCGACGCGGCACCGCGGCCTGCACGACGGCGCTCTGCGCGTGGACGTCGCAGCCCCACCGCAGGACGGCGAGGCGAACGACGCCCTGATCCGTTGGTTGGCGAAGACCCTCGGCCTTCCCCGCGCGGCGATTTCCATCTCTTCGGGAGCATCGTCGCGCGAGAAAAGCCTTCGGATTTCGGGTATCACAAAGACGGACGCCGAGGCGAAATTCAAGCTCGCTTTCGAGCGACGGGGAGACGCGGAATGAGTACGTTGAAGTCGAAGATCACGGCGGCCGAAAAAGCGATCCGTAAGCACGCGAAGGGATTCCGTCCGAAGGTCGGTCTCATTCTCGGAACGGGCCTCGGATCGTTGGCGGGCTCGATCAAGAAGACGAAGTCGATCCCGTTCAAGTCCATCCCCGGATTCGGCGTCTCGAAGGTCCAGTCGCACGCGGGCAATCTCCTGCTCGGCGAACTCGGCGGCAAACCCGTCGTCGCGATGCAGGGGCGCTACCACTGGTACGAAGGTTGGTCGCTCGCCGAAGTGACGTTCCCGGTGCGCGTCATGAAGGCGCTCGGTATCGAAACCCTGATCGTCTCCAACGCGTGCGGCGGCATGAATCCGAACTGGGACGTCGGTGATCTCATGGTGATCGACGATCACATCAACATGATGGGAGACAATCCGCTCCGCGGCGACAACGACGACGCGTTGGGACCGCGCTTCCCGGACATGTCGGCTCCCTACGACCATGCGCTCTCCGCGCTCGCTCAATCCGCCGCGCTCGATCTAGGCATCCGCATGCAAAAGGGCGTGTACGTAGCGGTCGGAGGCCCCAACCTCGAAACGCGCGCCGAATACCGCATGCTGCGCGCGATGGGCGCCGACGTCGTCGGCATGAGCACCGTTCCCGAAGTCATCGTGGCGCGCCACCAAGGCACGCGCGTCCTCGGACTGTCGGTCATCACCGATCGGTGTCTGCCCGATGCTCTGCACCCGACCGAACTCTCCGAAATCCTGAAGGTGGCCGAAGTCGCGGAACCCAAACTCGCGTCGATCGTCGTCAACGTTCTCGAAAGGATGCCGTCGTGAGCGGAGGCTTCCCGGAACTCGGCGGGGCGCGCGCGCAGGTCGCGACCGAAAACGCCGTACTCGCCCGATGGAAGGCCACAGGGCTTTTCGCGCGCTCCCAAGCACGCCGCAAGGACGCCCCCACGTTCACCTTCTACGAAGGACCTCCGACCGCCAACGGCAAGCCCGGCATTCATCACGTCCTCGCGCGCACGTTGAAGGACGTCATCTGCCGCTACCACGATCTCGCCGGCCGCCGCGTCGACCGCAAAGCCGGATGGGACACCCACGGGCTTCCCGTCGAAGTGCAGGTCGAGAAGGAACTCGGTATTCACGGAAAGGCGGATATCGAGGCTTACGGTCTCGAGCCGTTCACCAAGAAGTGCATCGATTCCGTGTTCCGCTACACCGCGGACTGGGAAGCTCTGACCGACCGCATCGGCTACTGGCTCGATCTCGAGTCCGCGTACGTCACGTGCCACGAACCCTACGTGGAATCGGTGTGGTGGGCCGTCGCGTCGCTTTGGAAGAAAGGGCTGCTGCATCAAGGCCACAAGGTGGTCTGGTGGTGGCCGGGTGGCGGCACCGCGTTGTCCGCGGGTGAGGTCGGCGACGGCTACAAGGACGTCGAGGATCCCTCCGTCACCGTCCGTTTCAAGGAAGTCGACGGCGACCGCGCGTTCCTCGCGTGGACGACCACCCCCTGGACGTTGCCGTCGAACGTCGGGCTCGCCGTCTCCGCCGAAGACACCTACGTCGACGTCCGACTCGCCGCGACCGATACGGAGGTCGAGGAACGCGTCGTCGTCGGTGAAGCGCTGCTTGCGTCCGTCGTCAAGAACAGGGTCCACGAGATCGTCGCGACGATGAAGGGTGCCGACTTGGTCGGCAAAAAGTACGTGGCCCCCTTCGCCTTCGCGACGCCCGAAGGCGGACGTGCCCACGAGATCATCGCCGCGGACTTCGTCACGTTCGACGGCGGCACCGGCATCGTCCACCTCGCGCCGGCGTTCGGCGAAGACGACATGCGTGCCGCGAAGGAAGCGGGACTCGGTTTCCTGCAACTCGTCGCCCCCGACGGGACGATGGCCGCGTGCGTCACTCCGGTCGCGGGAGTGTTCTGCAAGAAGGCGGACCCGCTCCTCGTCAAGGAACTGAAAACCGCGGGACTCTTGTTCGCGTCCGAACGCGTGCGCCACTCCTATCCGTTCTGCTGGCGCAAGATGGACGACCCGCTCATCCAGTACGCCCGCAAATCGTGGTACGTGAAGACCACGGTCGTCAAGGATCGGATGCTCGCCCTCAACGCCGAGGTCGCGTGGCATCCGCCCACCATCGGCGAAGGCCGTTTCGGCGACTTCCTACGCCACAACGTCGACTGGGCCGTGTCGCGCGAACGCTTCTGGGGAACGCCCCTTCCGATCTGGATCAACGACGTCACCGGCGCGGCCGACGTCGTCGAGTCCGTCGAGGACATCCTCGCGCGCAACCCCTCCGCCTTCGACGCCTTCGACGCCGCGCGCGCGAAGGATCCGTCGATGCCGCTCCACCTCCGCGTACACAAACCGTGGATCGACCACGTCACGTGGACGAAGCCGGGCGAGCCGGGGGTGTGGCGACGCGTCCCCGAAGTGCTCGACTGCTGGTTCGACTCGGGAGCGATGCCTTTCGCCCAGCGCGGTTGGCCGCGACCCGGGTCCGAAGCCTTCGAATCGACCTTCCCCGCCGACTTCATTTGCGAGGGCATCGATCAGACGCGCGGATGGTTCTACAGCCTCCTCGCGATCTCGACGCTCTTGTTCGATCAAGCGCCGTACAAGCACGTGCTCGTCAACGGCCACATCAACGACAAGCACGGCAAGAAAATGTCCAAGTCGCTCGGCAACACGATCGACCCTTGGACGATCCTCGACGCGCACGGGGCCGACCCGCTCCGTTGGTATCTGCTCGCCACGACG
Organism: uncultured Planctomycetota bacterium; assembly: GCA_903916245.1. Taxonomy (GTDB): domain Bacteria; phylum Planctomycetota; family CAIWVZ01; genus CAIWVZ01. The sequence goes on from CAIWVZ010000016.1 coordinate 3,717, forward strand.
CCGCCGCACGTCGCCAAGTCGTTCGACCCGGACGGCGTAGCGGAAACGGGGCGCAAGGTATTCGGCACGCTTTGGCCGTCGTACGCCTTCTTCGCGATGTACGCGAATCTCGACGGTTGGAAGCCGTCCCACGGCGCCCCGTCGCCGGAACGCCGCCCCACGCTCGACCGTTGGCTCTTGGCCACGGCCCACGCCACGTTGCGGGACTACCGCGCGTCGATGGAAGCGTACGACCCGCAGCGGGCGGTGCGCGCGCTCGGTGAACTCGTCGACAAAATCTCGAATTGGTACATCCGCCGCAATCGCGCACGGTTTTGGAAGTCGACGGACGCCGACGACAAGAAGGCCGCTTTCGCCACGCTCCACGAGGCGCTGCGCCTGACCGCGCTGATGATGGGCCCGGTCGCTCCGTTTTCCGCGGACGAATTGTGGCGCGCCCTCCACCCCGAGGACGCCGACGCGTCGGTGTTCTTGTCGGACCTTCCGGACGCCGACGCCCGTTTGATCGACGACGCGCTTCTTTCCCGCATGGACGCGGCGCTCGAAATCGTCGCGCTCGGCCGGTCGGTCCGAACGACGTCGAACCTGCGCGTGCGTCAACCGCTCGCCCGCATCGTCGCGGCGGGTCCGACGGCCGCCGCGAAGGCCGCTCTTTCCGACCGCGACGTCGTCGAGGCGATCAAGGACGAGCTCAACGTGAAGGTGCTCGAAGTCGCGGACGCCCGTACGGACGTCGCGGATTTCACGTTGAAGCCGAATCTTCCGTCTCTCGGACCGCGCCTCGGCAAAAAGCTCGGTGCCGCCAAGGCCGCGCTCGCCGCGCCGCCGAAAGATCTTCTCGACGCGCTGTTGGACGGTCGCTCCGGCGAACTCCTCGTCGACGGATCGTCCTTCACGATCGAACCGAAGGACGTCCTCGTCGAGTGTCGCGGCCGAGGAGCCTTCGTCGCATCCGCCGAACGGGGATGGATGGTCGCGCTCGACACGACCGTCACCCCGGATCTTCAGCGCGAAGGACTCGCCCGCGAAGTGCTGAATCGCGTGCAAGGCTGTCGCAAGGAAGCCGCCCTCGACGTCGCCGATCGCATCCGCCTCGAAATCGACGGAGATGCCGACGTCGTCGACGCCGCGACGGCTTTCCGTGCGCTCCTTCTCGGCGAAGCGCTCGGTCTTTCCCTCGACGTGGTGCCCGCGCTCGACGGAACGGTGCTCGATGTGGATGGACGTCGCCTCGTCGTCAAGGTGACGCGCGCGTGACCGCTCGGGCCAAGGTTGCCGTGCTCGCGTCCGGAGGTGGTCGCCACCTCCGCAATCTTCTCGAAAGGTCCGCCTCCGGGGAGTTGCCGATCGAGATCGTCCGCGCCTTGGCGTCCAAGCCGGGAATCGGTGCCGTCGCGCATGCGGAGGCGTTCGGGGTTCCGGTCGACATCGTCGGCCCCGAAGGCCCCACGGCCGCCCTCGACGCGTCCGGGGCCACGTGGGCGGTCTTGGCGGGTTGGCTTCGCAAGTGGGACATCCCGGACGCCTGGGTCGGTCGCGCCGTCAACATCCACCCCTCGCTGCTTCCGCTGTTCGGCGGCAAGGGATTTTTCGGCCACCACGTGCACGAAGCCGTGATCGCGTCGGGCATGCGCGTCTCGGGCTGCACCGTTCACTTCGTCACACGCGATTACGACGCGGGGCCGGTGATCGTTCAACGCGCCTGCCCCGTCGAGCCTCACGACGACCCGACCACGCTCGCCGCGCGCGTTTTCGCCGAAGAGATGCGCGCGCTTCCCGAGGCGGTGCGTCTCCTCGTCGAAGGCCGCGTTCGCCTCGTAGGCAGCAAGACGGAATATCTCCCATGAAGACTTCGAACGCCGTCGTCCACCGCGTCGATCTCACCGACACGACGGGACATCGGATCCGCGTGACCGTGGACCTTCCGATTCTCTGCCCGCTCCCCGACGGAAGCGCGGAGATCGGGCTGCCGTCGTGGACGCCCGGGTCGTACATGATCCGCGACTACGCTCGGCAGTTGACTTCCGTCAACTTCGAAAAGACGGACGCCGAGAAGATCGGCAAAGATCGTTGGCGCGTCCGTGTTCCGAAGAACGGCGTGGTGCGCGTCGCCTACGAAGCCTTCGCCTACGAGCGTTCGGTCAGGACGAACTGGCTTTCGGAGACCCACGCCTTCATCGCTCCGGCTGCGGTGTTCCTCGACGAAGTCGCTTCCTTCGGAGATCTCCATCGGCGTCTGAATCGCCCCCATCGGGTCGACTTCCGACTTCCGAAAGGCTGGACCGTCGAAGGTATCGTCGGCTCCGAAGGAGCGGAGGCCGTCGGCCGTTCCTCGTTCGTCGCTCCGTCCTACGAAACCTTGGTCGACGGCGCGTTTCTCGCCGGAAGCCTTCGGTCCAAGGCCTTCCGCGTGGGCGGCAAGCCGCACCGATGCGTCGTCGGCGGCCCCGACGCCGATCGCATCGATCTCGACGCGGTCGCCGACGACGCCGCGAAGGCCGTCGCGGAAGCGTCGACGTTGTTCGGCGGACTTCCGTACTCGCGTTACACGTTCCTCGGCTACACCGCGCCGCCTCAGGAAGGCATGGGAGGTCTCGAGCATCGCGACGGATGCGCACTGCAGATCCCGACGGATGCGACCGCCACGCCGGAACGCCGCGCGGCTTTCGCGGGTCTCGTGGCCCACGAACACTTCCACGCATGGAACGTCAAACGTCTGACGGATGCGACGATCGACGCGCCCGATCTCACGCGCGAAGCTTCCACCTCGATGCTTTGGTTTCACGAAGGGTTCACGTCGTACTACGACGATCTGCTCCTCGTCCGATCGGGCGTCATCACCGAAAGCGCGTATCTCTCCATCCTCGCGGAGCTGCGAAACACGTTGGCGGCGATGCCCGGCGCTTCGGCGCAATCGCTCCACGACGCGTCGATCGACGCTTGGATCAAGTTCTACAAGAAGAACGACGAATGGCGTTCGGCCTCGGTGTCCTACTACGCACAAGGCGCGTTGTGCGCCGCGGCCCTCGATCTCGAAGCGCGGGCCTCGGGAGTGGGCAGCGTCGACGCCCTGATGCGCGCCCTGTGGCGGCGGCGTGAATCCGGCGAGCCGTTCCACGAAGCCGCCTGGCTCACGTGCGCGGTCGAGATCTTCGGAGACCGGGCACTGAAGTGGCACACCCGCTACGTGAGCGGCGGGGCGACGCCCCCGTTCGACGCCCTGCTCGCTCCGTTCGGAGTCGTGGTCGATCACGGAAAAACGAGCGGCGCTTGGGCGGGTGTCGTTTCCCGCGCGGAAGCGGGACGGTGGATCGTGGACGAGGCCCTCGCGGAGAGCCCCGCCCGAGAAGCGGGACTTTCACCTCGCGACGAATGGGTCGCGATCGACGGGCGCCGCATCGTCGGTGATCCCGCCTCCGTGATCGCCGGGAAGAAGACGGGTGCTAAGATCCCCGTGACGGTCTTCCGATCGGATCGACTCGTCACGCTCACCCTGACGCCCCGTGCGCATCCGGCTCCCCCGGTGTCGTACGCGATCGATCCGAAGGCGAGCGCGACGGCCAAGCGGCTTCGGAAGGCTTGGCTCGGTCCGTTGCGGAAATGAAACGCCCGCGAGAGTGGCGAAATTGGCAGACGCGCCAGACTTAGGATCTGGTGGGGTGACCCGTGGGGGTTCAAGTCCCCCCTCTCGCATCGTCCGATCGGCGCCGAGGCGCCGCGTCGCCCTCGGGTCGACCTTCGGCCCGGCGTTTGCACGACGGAACCGTAGAGCGGACACGGAAGGCGTCGGTTGACGGCGCCGAGCGATTCCGCCCGGAGGTTGCGATGAAGCCCGTCTCTTTGATGTTCCTCGTCGCGGTGATGTCGACGCCGTCCGTCGAGGCCCAAGGCGGTCAATATCTCGGCCCGGGACTCCACCCGGCACCGCTGCCGCCCGGAGCCGCCCGCGGGCGTCCGAATCGTCCGGCGGGGCAAGGTGTATCGGTCGCGGCGAAGATCGACGCCACGCGTTGGGAAGCGTGGTGGGCTTACAACCGCGAAGATCTGCTCCCCGCGCGCGGTCTGTCCGACGACGGGGAATCGGGATCCACGAACGCGTCGGGAATGCGCATCCCCACTCCGGCGGAGACGCGCGCGCGCGTCCTTCCGATCATTCGCGCGGCCCTCGACGACCGTGGGTCCGACGTCCGCGCCGCGGCCTGCGTCGCACTCGGGCGCAACGCCGACCCGAAGGACATTCCCCTCTTGGTCGCCCGACTCGACGACCGTGACAGAAAAGTCGTCGAAGCCGCGCTGACGGGACTCGGCTATTGTCGGCATCCCGACGCCGACGCGGCGCTCGTCAAGGCGCTCGGAGCCGAAGGTCGAACGGCGAAGGAACGCGGATTGGCGCTTCTCGCGCTCGGCCTCTCCGGCGGCGACGCGGCGAAGGCGGTGCTCATCGACGGATTGAGCGACGACGTCGCCCGCGATCGCGGAGCGGCCGCGCGTGCGGGACACGCCGACTCCTGCCGGATCTTGGCGGCGGGCCTTTGGAGCCGGGGAGACATGGGCGACGACGCGCGTGCGCCGCTCGTTTCCGAAGCGATCCGGGGGGCGCACGCCGTCGTCCCGGCGAGCGACGAGATCCTCCGTGTTCACGCCCTCCTCGGGCTCGCCAAGGTCCGGGACGCGTCGACCCGCGGGTACGCGGCCGGATTCCTGAAGGATCCGGTCGCCGGAGTACGGGGCGCGGCGGCGACGGTGCTCGGACGGACGACTCCGGGCGACGACATCGCCACCGCAACGCTCCTCGTCGCGGCGGCGAGTCGGGAACCGACCGCCGAACCGCGGCACGCCATGACGATCGCCCTCGGTCGATTGGCGGCC
>CAIWVZ010000017.1 GCA_903916245.1 uncultured Planctomycetota bacterium
CAACGACAACGACGACGATTCGGCTCCCGCCGCGCCGTCGGACGCGCCCGCCGAAGCGGCCGCCGCCGAAGGCCGTGGTCGTCGCGCGCCGCGCCCGCGCAAGGCCCCGACGCACGTCGCCCCGAAGGACCGCGCCGAACTCCTCGCGCGTCTCGAAAAGATGCGCGCGGGCGGCAATCCCGACGTCGGTGCGCTCGCGTGCGTCGCGATCGGCATCGGCGAGCGCTTCGGACTCGGCGATGTCGCGTGCCGTACGGCGCCCGGCCATCTCCGCGAGAAGGACCAGGCGACGCTTGTCCGCATGCTCGCCCTCGCGCCGCGATCGGGCGAATCCGTCACGATCGATCTCGCCGACGCCCCGCGTCCCCTCGCCGCGATCGCGCTCGTCGCGGGCCACGCCGTCTACCAAGCCCGTCCCGACGTCTCCGTCGACGACGTGTGGTTCGACCGTTCGACCGGAGCACCTCAAAGCGCGAAGCCGATGCTCGATCTCCTGCGTCAGCAGGCGATCCTCGGCGACGCGGCCCGCGGTCGCGCGACGTTCGGTCTCGTGTCGACCGTCGCCCGCGAGCCGATGACGAAGGCGCTCCTGCCGTTCGCCCATCGCATCCAAGTGGCGACCGGCTTCGCGAGCCCGATGGATCTCTCGAAGGCCGCGCGCGCGATTCGCGAACGTTTCACGGACGAACCGTCGACGTTGGCGGAAGCCGCGCTCGGAGCGTTCGCCAAGGCGGACGCGGGCGATCTCCCGTGGAGCCGTCGCCAGTTGGCGTTGGCGCGTGCCGCCGCGGATCGCGGTCGTCCGTTCCTCGCCGCCGCGCACTGCCGCGAAGCGTTGATCTCCGGACTCCTCGAAGCCTACGGACAAAATCCGTGCCGCGGTTGGGTGACCCCGACCGGCGACGTGCCGCCCGACGCCCGGGTCCGTCCGCGCGAAGTCGCGGCGGCGGTACTCGGCTCGGACGAAATCCGCCGACTCGTTCCGGACCTCGACCCCGCCTGGCGCACCGCGGGCAATCCGCGCGCCCGCTACCTGCACATCGCTCCGACGCAGGGTGACCCCGGCCTCATGAAGGCCGCGCTCAACGAACTCGGCGCGCTGCTCAAGTTCACCGTCGCCGCTCTCGACGACGGACGCCTCAAGGCGATCGCCGACGGCATCCCGTGGGACGCGTTCCTCATTCGCGGGCTCGAAGCGGGTGCCCGCCTCGCGCCGCCGAAGGACATGCGCCGCGGCGGTGATCGTCGCGACCGCGGCCCTCGCCCGCCCCGCGAAGGCGGCGAAGGCGAACCGCGCCCGGAAGGTGCGCCCGACCGTGGACCCCGTCCGCCCCGTGAAGGCGGCGATCGTGGTCCCCGTCCCCCGCGCGACGGTGGCGACCGCGGACCCCGCCCGCCCCGCGAAGGTGGTGGAGACCGCGGGCCGCGTCCTCCGCGCGAAGGCGGTGATCGCGGCCCCCGCCCGCCGCGTGACGGTGGCGACCGCGGACCGCGTCCTCCGCGCGAAGTGCGCGTCCACGGTGGTCCGCCCCGCATGGACGGCCCCGAACGCCCGCGTCAGGTTCCGATCGGAGGTTCGACGGAAGTCAACGTCGTCCGCGGCGGCCTCGGCAATCTCGGCCAGGCGCTCGCCGCGGCCGGCATCGCGCCGACCCGCAAGCCGCAACGCGATCCGCGTCCTCCGCAGCCGCCCGCGGCCGAAGCTCCGCCCGCCCCGCCGACGCCCGTCGAACCACCCGCGCCGGAAACTCCTCCGGCTTCGGACTTCGACGTCGCCGGTCCCTCGGTCTGATCGGGGCTCGGCCGTTCCGGCATGAGCCTCGTCCCCGAGGACTTTCCGTTCGACTTTCCCGAAGAGGAACGTCGGCTCGCCGTCCGTCTCCTCGAGACGGCGGGAGTCGAACTCCTTTCGTCGGGCAACAACGGCTATTGGCGCGTCCGCTACAAGATCTTCCGCCGCACGCTCGAATGTTGGGCGGAGAAGAATCCGACCACCGGGGCCTTCACGTGCGCGTGCGAGTGCCCCGCGATCGAAAACACCGGTCGCGGTTGTTCGCACCTATTCGCCCTGTGCCTCGTCGTCGCGCGTGAAGCGGCGGCGCGACGCGAATCCAAGGCGACGCCGTCGTCCGATATCGCGCCGTTGCGGGCGGGCTGGGCCATCGACGCGGTCAAGTCGCGCGGACGCCGCGGGATCATGCTGCAACTGCATGCGCGCGACGCCGACGACGGACTCGGCGCGGCGATTCC
>CAIWVZ010000018.1 GCA_903916245.1 uncultured Planctomycetota bacterium
ACCCGCGACGAACGTCCGCAACGCGAAGGTGTCCCCGCCGAGATTCTCGGCGAGCGCGACGCCGTCGTCCGCGGTTCCCGCGATGCGATCGCTACCGGGCAACGTCCATGCGAGCGTGCGCGCATCGAGGCGCGCCAGCTTCTGGAATTCGGTGTTGGGACGCAAGTCGTTTCGGATGTCGTGCGTCACGACGGTCAACGGGATCCCAGGACGGTCCGTGACCACCATGAGATGACCGAGGGGGTCCGCCGTGCCCGCAACGGGAGACGAACTGTAGAGAAACGCGTTCGCGCTCAACGGCACCAAACGGCGTGCCAAGGAACCCGGATCCGCGCCGAGGGAGGCGAGCGGAAGGAACGTATGGCTCAGTTGGCCCGACACGAACCCACGCACGACGACCAGGCCGTCGTCGAGCATGCCGCCGGTTTCATCGCCGCCTTCGGAGGCGATCACGATGCGGTCGTCGCAGAGACGAACGACCGGATTTCCCGAACCCTGCGCGTACATGCCGAGTCCGGCGACCGGCGAGTAACGCCGCACACCTTGCGCGGCCGCGAACGACGCCATGACTCCGAGAGCGAGTGACGCCATCATCAACTTGGAACGATTCATAGGCCCTCCCCGTGGATTGGGATGTAGCCTAGGTATCGACGGATATATTTCGTATCTTTAGGTATATAAATGCAGCAGGACGGTCAGCATTCCGCCTCGTCCCGCGCAAGTCGGTCCGCCTCGTCGAATACCGAGGCGCTCCGCACACCGAACCACGAAAACGCCTCCCCGGAAGCGAGGACCACCCGTGCGCGAGGAAGACCTGAAAGGTGCGCGACCTCGTCGCGATGCTCCTCCGCGAACGGGAACGGTTCGGAAGACAAAAGCACGAGGTCCGGAGCGGCCTCGACGACGTCGGACCATGCGACTTCCGGGTAACGCCCCGCGAGAGCGGTGAACACGTTGTCGAATCCCGCCTCGCGCAACATCGCGTCGATGTACGTATCCCCCGCCGCGACCATCCAAGGTTTACGCCAAATGAAATAGGCGACTCGACGCCGGGCGCGCGCAAGCGTACGAAAAGCGTTTCGCCTCGTTTCGACGTCGCGCATCCAAGAGGCGACGTGCGCCTCGATTCCGAGGAGCGCTCCGAGATCGTTCATGTACGCGAGCGTGTCGTCGAACGACTTCGGATACGAAACATGCACGGGGACATGCTCGGCCAACGCTTCGACGTCGACGCGACGATTCTCTTCCTTGTTGGCGAGCACGAGATCGGGTCCGAGCGCGACGATCGCCCGAATATCGGGGTTCTTCGTCCCACCGACTTTCGGAACGGTCGCCACCCGTTCCTTCGGGTGAAGACACCACTCGGTGCAAGCCGCCACCCGATCACCCGCACCGAGAACGAACAACGACTCCGTCACGCTCGGAATCAGGGAGACGACGCGGCGGGCGGGCGCGGCGAGCGCCACGGTTCGACCGAGAGCGTCGCGCCTCTCGATCACTTGACCGCTTCGACCTTCGACGGTGCGAAGGGAACCACCCATTCGCTCAGCGTGTCGATCGGCCTGTTCTCGACCAACGCGAGATAGCGGTTCATGATCTGTTCGAGCACCAGTTCTTCGACTTTGGTATTCGACCCGAGCAGTTTCCAGAGCACCACGAGCGGCTGCCCGGGACGAGCATCGGCGAGCTGGTATTCGGGCTCGATCATCGACGCGCGCACCTCGACGCGACGATGGCGCGGCATCACCGTGTCCGCGTAGACATCCACACGGACCCGCGTTCGGTGCGGCATGCCGTCGGCGAACCACTCGATCGTCTCCGTCTCGAAGGCGAGCCGCCCGTCGACGGAAGCGGATTCGGGCGAGGTGTCGGCGGCGGACAGCGGGAAGGCGCGGGTCATGTACCCGCGCGCGGCGGTCGCGAGAATGTCGGGACGGGCGTCGGCCACGAGACGGGTCGTCGGCACCATGGAGCCGAGGATTTGACGCACCTCTTCGGGCGACTGCCCGACGCGACTCGAAGCCGTCGTGACGCACCCCGTCGCGAGCACCCCCGCGCACAACATCGCAATCGATCGACGCATGGAACAAGCTCCCCCGAGCCCGACTATATCCGCGGATCGACCGCTCCTCACGGACGCACGAGGACGTCGAGACCCGCCGTCGCGGAGATCCCCGACGGCGCGGAAGCATCGGCCCAAACGATTTGAGCATACGCACGGGCGCCCGCGAACGCCCCGATGGGTACCGGGAATGCCCACGTGCCATGCGCGTCGGCACGTGCCGGGACGAGCACGGGCGCCGCGGCCACCACGTCCACCAGGAGTGTGACGCCGAACAAAGGCACGGAAGCCGTGGCGGTCCCGGCGACGAGCCAACCATCGGCGAACGGCGCGGCCCGAGCGGCGACCACCGCGAAGCCCATGTTCCCCGCGCGCACCTCTCCGTTGCCCGCAATGGCCGGGGTCCCGAGCGCCCCCGCGGTTCCGGTGCCGTAGGGAACCGCGAGCATGTCGCCGTCGAGACGACCGTCGAGGTCCGCGTCGAGTGCGAAACGAACGCCGGTCCCGGGTGCGACGCCCATGACGGCACCGTTCATGGTGCCCGCGGCGACCGCGGCGACGAAAGCCGTATGCGTCATCACGCCGCGCGTGGAGACGTCGGGCATCCACGTCGCGGTTCCCGGGTTCCACAACCAGTCGACCCGCTCGGCCCCGACGCGCGTGGACGCGACGAGATCGAGATCGAGCGCGGCCGCCCGCGTCCGCAACGTCGACAGCTCGGCGGTCACCGTCGACGTCGCGATCGTCGCCGCATCGAGAGCGACGCGATAGCCGACGCCGGGAGCGGTCCCCGTGTCGAACGCCATGAGGAACGCAACGACGTCGTCCTTGAGCGACGCGGGGTAACTCGCGAAGAAGGACAGATTGAGGAACGCGGTCAAGCCGGGTGTCGAGCCGTCGAAGGAAAAACCGGTTCCGTTGCGTTGCGGTCCTTGCAGCGCGTTGAATCCGGTACGTCGATACAGATTGCGCAACTGAGGAGGGTTGTAGGCTTGGATGTTTCCGAG
>CAIWVZ010000019.1 GCA_903916245.1 uncultured Planctomycetota bacterium
CCGTTCCACACGTGGTTGCCCGATGCCCACGTCGAAGCTCCGACCGCGATTTCGATGATGCTCGCGGGCATCCTCCTGAAGATGGGCGGCTACGGCTTCTTCCGCTTCTCGTATCCGTTGGCCCCCGAAGCCGCGCGATCCGAAACCTTCGTGAAGTTCATCGCGATCCTCGGGTTGATCAATTTGGTCTACGGCGCGCTCTGCGCGATGGCCCAAAAGGACTTCAAGAAACTGGTCGCGTACTCTTCGGTCAGTCACATGGGTTACGTGCTCCTCGGCATGGCGGCCCTGACGTCCGCAGGCCTGCAGGGAGCCGCGCTGCAGATGCTGAACCACGGCGTCTCGTCGGCGATGATGTTCCTCATCGTGGGCATCGTCTACGAACGTGCCCACCACCGCGACCTCGATCGTTTCGGCGGCATGGGTCTTCAGATGCCGTACTACACGGGCTTCGCGATCGTCGGGTTCTTCGCGTCGCTCGGTCTGCCGGGGTTGAACGGCTTCATCTCGGAGTTCTTCGTCTTCCAAGGCGCGTTCCAGTCGGAAGGCTTCTGGGCGGGCAGCTCCATCGTGTACGGCATGCCGCGCTGGATCGTCTACGCGGCGCTTCCGGGCATCGTGCTCACCGCGGGTTACATCCTTTGGACGATCCAGCGGGTGTTCCTCGGCAAGGTGACCGATCACCACTATCTCGAGTTCAAGGATCTCTCGGCCCGAGAGACCCTGATCCTCATCCCGTTCGCGTTCCTGTGCGTGTATCTCGGTGTGCAGCCGCAGATCCTCATGGGCTACATGGACGGCAGCCTCAAGGCTCTCCAGACCTTCGTGACCACCAAGGGCTGATCGGGGAACTTCGATGGAAAATTCCTTCACACAAGCCGTCGCGATGATCAAGCGCGATTTCGGGGCCTTCCTCCCCGAAACCGTGCTGTCGATCGCGATCTGCCTGCTCCTCCTTCACGACGTCTGCGTGAAGGGGGCCACGGGGCGCGGTGCCGCGATGCTCGCGTTCGCGGCGACGGCGATCGCCGGTTGGCTCGTCCTCGCGGACGTCGCACCGCGCAACGCCGAACTCTTCGGATGGATGCAGGGCGGCACCAAGATCGGAATGATCCGCGACGACGCGTTCGCGCGGTTCTTCAAACTCTTCACGCTCCTCGGAACGCTCATCGCGATTCCGATGTCCATGTCGCACCGTGCTCTCGCCGGTCGTCGCATGGGAGAGTGGTTCGCCCTCTTGCTCGGGACGTCGCTCGGCATGTTCGTGATGGCGAGCGCCACGCACCTCCTCATGTTCTTCCTCGGCGTCGAATTCGCGTCGATGGCCTCGTACCTGCTGACCGCTTTCGTCAAGCGCGACCTGAAGGGCAGCGAGGCGGGCATGAAGTACGCGATCTACGGGTCGGTCGCTTCGGCCGCGATGATCTTCGGGATGAGCCTGATCTACGGCATGTGCGGTGGGCTCCACATCACGGATCTCGCGCGTGCGTTCACCGCATCCGACACGTCGCCCACCGCGCTTCTCGTCGCGGGAGCGTTGGTCTTCGCGGGTTTCGCCTACAAGATGGCGGCCTTCCCGATGCACTTCTGGTGCCCCGACACCTACGAAGGCGCGCCGACTCCGTTCGCGGCGTTCCTCTCCGTCACGTCGAAGGCGGCCGGATTCGCGGTGTTCATCCGCTTCCTGATGGCCTTCGCTCCCGGCTTCCAAGTCGAGATGAAGGACGGGCTCACGCCGATCGACTGGAAGGCCTTGGTGACCGTCGCGTGCGTCGCGTCGATGACGCTCGGCAACCTCGGTGCCCTCTTGCAGGACAACGTGAAGCGCCTTTTGGCGTATTCCTCGATCGCCCATGCGGGCTACCTGCTCATGGGCGTGGTCGTTCTCGCCCCGGGGGCGGGTTCCGAACAGCTCAGGCCGCTTCTCTTCTACTTCATCGCCTACCTCTTCATGAACCTCGGAGCGTTCTACGTGGTGCTCGCGATGGAGTCGCGTGAAGGGGTGCCGGCCACCATCCGCTCGTTCGCCGGAATCGGACGTCGCAGCCCGGTTCTCGGCGTCTGCATGACGCTCTTCCTCTTCTCGCTCATCGGGATTCCGCCGACCGCGGGGTTCACGGGCAAGTGGATGCTCCTGAACGCCCTCATCAAGCAGCCCCAGCCGTTGGTGTGGTTGGCGGTCGTCGCGGGGCTCAACACCGCGATTTCGGCCGACTATTACTTCAAGCTGATTCGCGCGATGTGGCTCGACAAGTCGGAGAGCGACGCCCCGGTGGCGTTCGCGGGCCTCGCCACGGGGATGATCGTGGCTTTGGCGATTCCCACCATTTGGCTGTTCGTCGACAGCGATCGCGTGATCGCCTTCGCGGGCGGATTCTCCTTGGGGTAAGTCGATGCGGCGCAAAGAAGACCTCCTCCAGGATCTCCTCACCCTCGTGGTGAATTCCTACGGCGCGTACATGATGACGGCGGCAGCGATGCCCTGTTACGACGACGCGGACAAGAAGCTCATGGCGCTCTTCAAAGAGCTTTCCGTGCGCGAGAAGTCGTACGTCGAGCGCGCCTACGACGCGGTGTTCGCCGCGGGGCTGCGTCCCGCGGCTCATACGGCACCGCTCCACTTCGCGCAGCTCAATTTCTGCCGACCCACGCAGGTGGCGTCGCGTTGGATGACGGAATCGTCCCGAGAGGCGTCCGAAGGGCGTGTCCTGCTCGCCGCGATGAAGGCGTCTTCGGACTCCGGTGCGCTCACGCAGGCGATCCGACTTTGCGAGGACGTGATCGCCCTTCGCGAAGAATCCGGACGGCTCGTCTCGAAGCGCTACGACGAGGTGAAGCCGAAGGTCGCGGCGGCCGCCGCCCCCGCCGCAAAGGCCGCGGGTGCAGCCGCGGCGAAGCCGGCCGCGTCCATGCCC
>CAIWVZ010000020.1 GCA_903916245.1 uncultured Planctomycetota bacterium
GCCCGCGACATCCAGTACGCCTACAACCGGGCGCGTTCCACGATCTTGGAACACATGAGGAAAGCAGCGAACGCTCGCCTCATGGTGCCGATGGGGTCAATCGAAGATTCCGACACCGTCACCACCGACCCGGCAGACATCCTTGAATACAACGCCGAACTCGGCGAACCGCATTGGCAGACCGCCCCCGACGTGCCGAGATGGATCAGCAACGAAGCCGCCCAGTTGGAAATGGAGATGGACGACATCTTCTTCACCCACTCGGTGACCCGCGGTCAGGCTCCCGGCGACCGGAACTCCGGCCTCGCCTTGTCGGTGCTGGCCGAAAAGGACGACACCCCGCTTGGGCCGATGGCTCGCAACCAGTCCGAACTGTGGGCCAAGATCGGGCGCATGACGCTCAAGCTCTACAAAGCGTACGCCGATGCGTCCGGCATGGTGCGGAAACAAACCCTCACCACCCCCCTCGGGCAAACCTTGCAGTTCTCATGGTCGGGAGCCGACATCGACGACAATCCGCACGTCAAAGTGCCGTTGGACGCCACCGCCCCCCGATCCAAGATCGCCACCCAAGCCACCCTCACCGCATTGGCCGACAGGTTCCCGCAAGCGTTCCAGAACATCGACAGCCTCGCTCTCGCACGGATGCTTGACCTGCCCGACCCGAAGGGTTACCTCGCCACCACCGAACCCGACGCGGCCAAAGCCGAATGGGAAAACGGTCTACTCATGCAAGGTATCCCGGTCATGCCCGCCACCTTCGACGACCACGCCCGCCACTCGCCCAACACAACAAGGAACGCAAAACCCCCACATACGAACTTGCGTCGGACGAAGTGCGTCAAGCCATCGACATCCACATTCAGGCACACGAAACCCTCGCCGCTGAAGAAGCCCAACGCCAGTTGGCTCTCATGCAACAGATGCCGGGAGCCGAACAACTCCCGCAAGCCAACGAACCAGCCGGTTCAATGGTTCCCCAACCCATCACCGGACAACCCGGCCCTTCACAGGAGATGATGCCCCAATGACCGATTTCGCCCCCGAAGGAGTGGTGGATTCCACTCCGACAGGAGAGGCACCTGCCGACCTGCCGACCGAGAACGTGAGCATCGAAGAACAACTCCGCATCGCCAACCAGCGATGGGAACAGGAGAAGCAGGGCCGGATCAAGGAACGGGAACGGTACAAGCCGGTCGCCCAAGCCTTCGAGAACCTCCACCCCGACGACGCTCGAGCGATCTCCGACTTCGTCCGTGCCTACGCCGCCGGAGACACCGACACCGCCACCCGCTGGATGATCGACAACGCCCGCACGCTGGCCGGAGACAAGTTCGACACCTTGCTCACCCCCCAGCAGGAACACGCCATCACCCAGCAGGCCATCCAAGACGGCCAGCAGGCACTCCTGACCCCCGACCAGGTGCAGAAACTCATCGACGACCGCCTCGCCGCCGTCGAGCAGGCGCAGACCGTCCGGCAGTACGAAGCGCAGATCGAAGCCACCCTCGTCGAAAACGGCTACACGCCGGACTCGCCGTTGGCTACCGCTGCGATCATCGCCGCTTCCAAGCGACCCGACCTCGATCTCGTCGCCGCATTGCGGGAAGTTGAAGACGAAGCCATCGCCCGCGCGCAAGACATCATCGCCCGACGGCAGAACGCCGCCACCTCGATGGGAAGCCCGACCCCGAACGGTGTCGCCGCTGTCAACAACGTGACCGCCGGGATGACCCCACGCCAGCGTGCGTTGGCTCGCCTCGAGCAGAGCGGGCTGTAAGCGTAACGACGCAACACGGGTGCCGAAATGCCACTTTCTCGTTTCGGTTGCGTTGTCCCCGTCGTCGTTGTTTGGATAGCAGCGACGGCGACGGGGCGAACCCCTTGCGTCAACACACAACCTATGGTGTAGCATCAACGCTTGTGGCCGGATAGCCACAACCCATAGCGTTCCATGAACCACCGGACGGTGGCGAGTGACAGCCGGATGGCCCGATCACCGACAGGCGCAAACGAACCCGTTCAATCCTCTCGCCCGAAAGGCACATCATGCCCGCAACCCTTTCCACCGTCGATGCCATCCTCAAGGATGACTACAAGGACTTCCTCGACAACCTCAACGAGGCCAACTTCATTCTCTCGCAGGTCGAGACCCGCAAGGACACCGTCCAGGGTCGAATCGCCCGCCACGCCGTCCACCTGGGCCGGTCCAGCGGTGTCGGAGCGCGCGCCGAGTCCGGCACCCTCCCGACCGCGGCCAACCAGTCGTACGCCACCGTCCCGGTGCCGGTGCGCTACGTGTACGGACGCATCCAGCTCTCCGGCCCGACGATCAAGCA